>JAIXSA010000026.1 GCA_027484915.1 Paracoccaceae bacterium
CAACCCTGATCCTCGGCGTCCTTACGGCCTACGCGGCCAAACTGCACCCACCGTCCCTGCAGACCATAACCCGAAGCGTCGACCTATACGTCGACAGTCAAATCATCTCCACAAAGGCAAATTTACCGAACTAAACTCAAGACTTCCAAGTCCCGCCACCGCGGGGCCCTTGTCGTTCGTAGCGAGCCAAATCAACTCTGTCAGCGCCCGTTCCAAAGCCACAACTGCCTGACCGGCCTCCCAACTCACCGAAACCATGTCGATCAAGCACCGCACAACATCCCGCACAGGCTCGGCGATCGCAGGATCGGCGAGCGTGGTCGCGGGGCACCCTCAGCGCCATACATGAGGGATTCCCGGGATGATGCGGTATGGATATACCAAAGGCGATCACGCCGCCGCGTCCACCGCAGCGGGCGCAAGACCAAGGATTGCGCGCGCCGTCCGCCAGTCCGCAACCGGGCGTTCGTACCGGACGCAGAGGTCCACGACGCGGCGCACCAGTGCGGCGTTGGAGGGGGCGAGCCTTTCGCGGTCGAGGCGGACGTTGTCTTCAAGGCCAGTGCGGGCGTGACCCCCGGAGGAGATGGCCCATTCGTTCAGGACGATCTGGTTGAGGCCGATGCCCGCCGCACACCAGGGGGCGGCTTCGCCGAACAGGCGGTGCACGGTGCGGATGTAGTAGTCAAAGACCTCACGGTCCGCAGGCATGGCATTCTTCACGCCCATCACGAATTGCACATAGGGCCGCGCGGCGATCTGGCCTGCCTGCCACATCTGGTGGGCCTTCAGGATATGAGACAGGTCGAAGGCCTCGATTTCCGGCATCACGCCGTAGGTCTTCATCTCGGCCGCCAGCCAGTCCACCAGATCCGGCGGGTTTTCATATACACGGTTCGGGAAGTTGTTCGATCCGACCGAAAGCGAGGCCATGTCGGGCCGCAGGGGCAGCATCCCGCCCCGCGTCTTGCCGGCGCCAGAGCGGCCCCCGGTCGACAGCTGCACGATCATGCCGGGGCAGTGCTGGCGGATTCCCTCCATCAGTCGGGCGAAGCGGTCGGGGTCGGAGGTGGGCTTGCCCTCGTCGTCGCGGACATGGGCGTGGACGATTGCGGCGCCGGCCTCGAAGGCCTCATGCGTCGATTCCACCTGTTCTGCGATGGTGATCGGGACGGCGGGGTTGTTGTCCTTGGTCGGCAATGAACCGGTGATGGCGACGCAGATGATGCAGGGGTTTCCGGCGGTCACTTGGCTTTTTCCGGCGTTGGAAAGGCGGGAAGGCGGGGGCAGTCCGTGCCCTTGCAGGTCTCGCAGTGGTCACACATCGGCCGGGACCTTCATGCGGGCCAGCGCGTCGGCGAAGAAGGGGCGGAAGGCGTTGGGGTGTTCGGACATCGGGAAATGGCCAAGTTCGTCCATCACCGTGCAGGTCGCACCGGGAATGGCGGCGGCGGTGCGGCGCGCGTCCTCGGGCGTGCAGGTCAGGTCATAGGCGCCGACGAGGAGGTGGACGGGGGTGCGCGTGGCGTCGATTTGCGCCAGACGGCCGATCAGGCTGTCGTCGCGGGTGTAGAACGACAGGTCGCCGCGAAAGACGCCGGGGCCGGATTGCATGAACATCCACAGCGTGTTCCAGCGTTCGGCATCCGGCGCGTGGGGGCTGATGTTGGCCGAGACGAGCGCCGCCCCCATCTCGCCGCCGTGGGCATCAGGACGGTGGAACCAGTCGATGTCGTACCAGGCGGGCTGGAAGTCGGACGCCTCGATGGCGGTGAAGCCCGAGAAGGCGTCGCCGTGGAGCGCCGCGAGTTGCAACGCGATGCGGCCCCCCATCGAACAGCCCGCAAGGATTGGCCGGTCGAGACCGAGGGCGCGCGACACCGCGAGGACCGTCTCGATATAGTCCTCGGTCGTCAGCAGGTATTCCTCGGTCTGAAAGCCCTCGGGTGGCAGCGACTTGCCATGCCACGGCATGTCGAAGGCATAGAAGCGGTAGTCCTTGGTCAGGCCCGCGTCGTTCAGGATGTGCCGCCACTGGCGGGTATCGGCCCCGGCGGTGTGCAGGCAGAGGACCGGAGTGCCAGTTCCCGCCATTTCCACATAGATCCGCTGGCGGCGGCCCTGGACGGTGACGGTCAGGTAGCGGCCGGTGATGGGCTCGAAGCTCATGCCAGTTTCTCCATCTGGGCTACGGGGCGGGCGAGCGCCATGAAATCCTTGAAGAACCGCAGGTTCTTGACGAGGCACAGGATATCGCCGTCGATCCGCCCCCGCCCGATCTTCACCAGACCGAAGATGTCGTGAAAGCCTGGCTTCGGCTGGGGTTGCCAGAACTGCGCCAGGGCTTCGCCATCCGTCCGCAGGGCAAAGCGCCAGGGCGTCTTGCGGCTGGGGCCTTCGGCAATCTGTTCAAGCCGCCCGTCGCGGAAGGTCAGGTAGTATTCGGCTCCGCCCACCTCCAACAGCACGGTTTCGGAAAACAGACGACCGAGGCGAAGCAGATAGGGCGTCGCGTTCAGCCGCGACTGCATCCTGTCCAGTGTGGCGCGCATGTGGGTTCCTCCTTGGCCCGACGGGGGCGTTGGACCCGAAAAAGCGCTGACCGGCCCTTTCCCGCAATGACGTGCAGGGTATCCTGCGATACCCTTTCCCGGACGGCAGGGCCTGGAACGGGGCGGGAGTATCGGGCCATACCCGGGCGGTCATTGGCGGGGGGTCGGACGGCGTGGATAGTCGGGTCATCGGCGGGAGGGAGTGGCCTTCAAGGCAGCCCGCACCAGATCAGCATCACGCCCGGAGGAGGGACACATGAGCAAGGTTACCATCGACAACGTCACCGATGTGGTCGTCGCAACGCTTGGCCAGAACGGCGCGATCACCGAGCGTCAGCGCGAGATCATGACGGCGGCCATCCGTCACCTGCACGGCTTCTGCAAGGACGTGAACCTGACCCACGCCGAGTTCATCGACGCCTGCATGTTCCTGGCCCGCGCCGGGGCGGTCTGCAGCGACAAGCGGCAGGAATTCATCCTTCTGGGCGACATCCTGGGCGTCGAGGTCCTGTGCGACATGCTGACGAACCCGGTCACCGGATCGGAATCGACCGTCCTTGGGCCGTTCTACCGCGAGAACCCGCCGGTCCTGCCGCATGGCGCCTCGACCGCGCAGAAGCATTTCGACGGTGAAGAGACCGTCTTCATGGAAGGCTACATCAAGGACACCTCGGGCCGCCCGCTGGCTGGGGTGACGCTGGACATCTGGGAAGACGCGCCGAACGGGTTGTACGAAAACCACGACCACGACCAGCCCGACTACAACTTGCGCGGCCGGTTCGAGACCGACGAGAACGGCTACTTCGCGCTGCGCGCGCTGCGCCCGGTGCCCTATCCGATCCCGGCCGACGAGACCGCGGGAGAGCTTCTGCGCTATATGGGCCATCACCCGAACCGCCCCGGCCACCTGCACTTCATCGTGGCCAAGCACGGCTACCGGACGCTGGTCAGCCAGGTCTACGACAGCTCTTCGGCTTTCCTCGACAATGACTCGGTCTTCGCCGTGAAGGACAGCCTTGTTGGCAACTTCCAGAAGGGCAAGCCCGAGCATGGCACCGACCTTTACCTGCGCTTCGACTTCACGCTGAAGCCCGAAGCCGCTGTCTCGGCTCTGGCTGCCGAGTGAGCCTTCCCTCCCTGTCGGACCTTGCCGCGCTCTGGAAACAGGGTGCGGCTTTTTCCTTTGGGAAAGGGACGTCTGCGAGTTAGCGTCATGCGCGGGGGGAGACTGCGGTGAACATCAAGCAGCTGGAATACTTCATCGCCCTGGCCGAGGAATTGCACTTCGGCCGCGCGGCAGAGCGTCTGGGCATGGCGCAGCCGCCCTTAAGCCGCCAGATCAAGCAGATCGAGGACGACCTTGGCGCGCTTCTGTTCAACCGGGGCCGCAACGCGATCACCCTGACGCAGGCCGGGGAGCGGCTGTATGCGCGCGGCACGGCGATGCTGGCCGAGTTCAACGACATCAAGCTTGAGGTGCGGCGGATCGGGCAGGGGGCCGAGGGGCGGCTGCGGGTGGGCTTCGTGGGCTCGGCGACCTACGGCATCCTGCCCACGATCCTGAAAAGCTTCCGGGCGTCCTATCCGGACGTGAACCTCTCGCTGATCCCGATGAACAACGCCCAGCTGCACCGCAGCCTGATCCGGCGCGAGATCGACATCGCCTTCGCCCGCCCCGCGCTGGACGATGCCGAGATCACCACACGTAAGCTGGGGGACGAGCCGCTGGTCCTTGCCGTACCCGACACGCTGGACCTGCCCAAGGGACCCGTGGACCTGCGCCAGCTGGCGGGAGAGGCCTTCGTGCTGTATCCCGAATTTCCCCGCCCCTCCTTTGCCGACTTCGTGCTGAACTCCTGCGCCGATCTGGGGATCGAGGTGAAGCGGCGGGTGTTCACGATGGACTTCCAGACCGCGATCGCCCTGGTCTCGGTCGGCGAAGGCGTGGCGGTTGTCCCGCAATCGGTGGGGTCGGTGCAGCGGACGGGCGTGCGCTTCCACGATATCGTCAACCCGCTGGCCAAGACCGGGGTGTCGGTAAACCACCGCCTGGACGAACAGGGCGTGCATGTCCGCAACTTCGTGGCCATCGCCCAGAAGGTCGCGCGGAAGACGTTCTGACGGCGGGTCAGACCCCCAGCCAGCGGTGCTGCGCCTCGGTATCCGCCCGGATCGCCTCGGCACTGCCCTGCCAGACGATGCTGCCCTTGGACACGACGACCACGTCATCGGCCAATGAGGTAGCGAAGCCGAAGTTCTGTTCGACCAGGATCATCGACAGGCCTTCCCGCTTCAGGTCGGCCAGCTTGTCATGGATCAGCTTGACGATGATCGGGGCCAGCCCCTCGGTCGGCTCGTCCAGGATCAGGAGGCGCGGGTTCATCAGAAGGCCGCGCGCGATGGCCAGCATCTGCGCCTCGCCGCCCGACAGCTGGTCGCCACCGTTGTCCAAACGCTCTCCCAGCCGGGGGAAAAGCCCGATGATCCGCTCCACCGTCCATCCGCCCTGCGGGCAGGGGAAGCGGCGGGCGGCGAGGTCGAGGTTCTCGCGCACCGAAAGCGAGCGGAAAATGTCCCGGGTTTCCGGGACATAGGCGATGCCAAGCCGGGCGATGTCGAAGGGCGACTTGCCGCTGATCTTCTGCCCGTCGAAGCTGACGCTGCCGCCCTTCGTCGGCAGTAGGCCCATGATCGTCTTCAGCGTTGTCGACTTGCCCGCACCGTTGCGGCCGAGGATCGCCAGCACCCGGCCCGGCTCGGCCCTAAGGCTGAGGCCATGCAGGACCTGGGTTTCCCCGTAGCCGGACGAAAGGTCTGTCAGATCAAGCATCTTCCCAAGCCCCCAGATAGATGTCCTTCAAAAGCTGGCTGCCGCGCGCCGCTTCGGGCAGACCGTCGAAGACGACCTCGCCGTAGTTCAGGACGGTGATCGTGTCGGCCACGTCGAAGGCCAGGTCCATGTCATGTTCGATGATCAGGATGGTCAGATCGCGTGGCAGGCCCTTCAGCAGCCGGTGGAAGCCCTTCGACATCTCCGGCCCGACGCCGCTGGTCGGTTCGTCCATCAGGATCACCTTGGGCCGGGTGGCCAGTGCGATCCCGACCTCCAGCTGGCGGCGGATGCCGTAGCTGACCGCGTCGACCCGGGCCCCAAGGTACGGGGCAAGATCGACCTGGGCGGCGACTTCGCGGACCGTCTCGCGCACTTCGGCACTTTGCAGCGGGTCGGACCAAAGGCCCTGGCCCTTGCCAAGCGCGACCGCGGCGGCAAGGCCCAGGTTCTCGCCAATTGTCAGCCCGTCGAAGAGCGTGTT
This sequence comes from Paracoccaceae bacterium, assembly GCA_027484915.1. Classification (GTDB taxonomy): domain Bacteria; phylum Pseudomonadota; class Alphaproteobacteria; order Rhodobacterales; family Rhodobacteraceae; genus Tabrizicola. The sequence goes on from JAIXSA010000026.1 coordinate 5,867, forward strand.
CTTCTGGTAGCTGCGGCTGAGGCCCCGGCGGGCGCGGTCGGCGACGCGAAGGCCGGTGACGTCCGCACCGTCGAGGTGGATCGAGCCGCGGTCGGGGCGCAGCTCTCCGACCAGCTGGTTGAAAAGCGTGGTCTTGCCCGCGCCATTCGGACCCAGGATCACCCGGCGTTCGCCCTTTTCCAGCTTCAGGCTGACATCGCGCGTCACCTGGATCGGGCCGAAGGATTTCGAAAGGTTGCGCGTCTCAAGCATCGGCCTTGGCCTCCTTGACCACGGGTTTCGGGCTACGGGCCTCCCAGCGCGCTTCGATGAAGCCGAAGACGCCTTTGGCGCGGCTCATGACGACGGCGATCAGGATCAGGCCGACAATGGCGTGCCAGTAAGGGGTGATGGCCGAAATCTCGTGTTTCAGGACCACGAACAGGATCGCGCCGAGGAGCGGTCCGACCAGCGTGCCAAGGCCGCCGAGGATCACGACCACCAGCGCCTCGCCCGAGACTGTCCAGGACAGAAGGCCGGGCGAGACGTACTGCGTGTGCTGGGCGGCAAGGCAGCCCGCCAGCCCAGCCAGCGCGCCCGAGATCGCGAAGGCTGTGGCCTTGGCGCGCCAGACGGTCAGGCCAAGGGCGCGCAGCCGCTTTTCGTTGTGGTGAATGCCGACGAGGCTGCGCCCGAGGCCAGAGCGCAGGGTGGCCGAGGCGATGAGGTAAGAGAGCGCAACGAGAAGGATGGTGTAGACCGCGAAGGCCCGACTGTCGGTAAAGTCGATGCCGATGGCCGTCAGGTCGGGTCGCGGCGCGCCGGAAAGGCCGTCATCCCCGCCAAAAAGCGGCGACTGGAAGACGAAGCTGTAGGCCATCTGCCCGAAGGCCAGGGTCGCCATGATGAAGTAGATGCCGGTCGAGCGCGCGCAGACCGCCCCGATGGCGAAGGCAAGGACGCTGGAAAGCGCGACGGAAAGCAGCATGGCGGGCAGCGCAGGCAGTCCCGCCTCGGTCGCGGCGACGGTGAAGGCATAGGCCCCCACCCCCAGAAGCGCGCCGTGGCAGAGCGAGACCATCCCGCCAAAGCCCGCGACAAGGTCCAGCGCGATGACGAGGATGGCGAGGATCGCGATCTCGGCCAGGATCTCCAGTCCGAAGAACCCGGCAATGTAAGCGTAGGAGAGCGACCCGGCGGCCAGAAGCGCCAGCGTGGTCAGACGAAGCGGCGTGTGCGTGAACATCGGGTCACCCTTTCGCGGGCAGAAGGCCCTCGGGACGGGTGACAAGCACCGCCGCGAGAAGCGCGTAGATGAGGACGGAACTCAGCGTCGGCAGCAGGACCGCGCCGAAGGTCTGGACGAAACCGAAGATCAGCGCCCCGGCGACCGCGCCTTTCAGGCTGCCAAGCCCGCCGATCACGATGACGATCAGGGTCGGGATCAGGATCTGCAGGCCCATGTCGGGTGTGACCGACAGCACCGGCGCGGCAACGGCCCCGGCAAGCCCCGCAAGGGCGCAGCCGACGACGAAGACCAGGAAGAACATGCGTTCAACGTTGATGCCAAGGCAGGCGGCCATCTGGTCGTTGTCGACCCCGGCACGGATCATCGCGCCAATCTGGGTGCGGGTCAGGATCAGGGTCAGGACGGCCAGCACGGCAAGGCCAAGGGCGATGATGAACAGCCGGTAGACCGGATACTCGACGCCCAGAAGTGCGATCTGGCCGTCCAGCAGGGCAGGCACCGCGATCCCGATGGGCAGGTCGCCCCAGATCAGCCGGGTGGCGTCGACGGCGACGAAGATGAGACCGAAGGTCACCAGCACCTGGGCCATCGGTCCGGCGCGCCGCTGAGACCGGATCAGGGTGAAGTACAGCACGGCGCCGAGGGCCGCGACGGCCAGCGGTGCCAGGACGAACCCGCCCCAGTAGCCCAGTGTCTCCGCCAGCGTGGCCGCGACATAGGCGCCGAAGGCGTAAAGCGAGCCGTGGGCGAGGTTCACGAAATGCATCAGCCCGAAGATCACCGTCAGGCCGACAGAAAGCAGGAACAGCAGCATGGAGAGTTGCAGAGCGTTCAAGGTCTGCAGCACCCAGAAGCCAAGGTCTGTGGTCATGGTTGCACCCTTCGGGGTTGGCGGGGGCCGACCTGCGGCCCCCGGGAAACGTCAGTTGGTGGCGACGGGCATCTCGCAGCCGTTGGCGGGGTCCGCCTCGGCCGGAAGGGTGGCGAGCACTTTCTGGGTCAGCCCCTCGGGACCGGCGACCGTCTCGTAGACGTGGATCGGCTGGACGATGTTGTTCGTCGCCGGGTCGATCCGCAGCTCTCCCCGCGGGCCGGTGAAGGCCACCTTGGGCAGCGCCGCCGCCAGGGTTTCGCGGTCGGTTGCCCCGGCCTTCACTGCCTCGACCAGCGCGCGGGCGCTGTCATAGCCCTGAACCGCGTATTCCGACGGGATGCGGCCGGTCTTGGCCTTGAAGGCTTCGACAAAGGCGGCGTTCTCGGGGTTGTCGAGCGTCGGCACGTAGTGGAGCGCGGTGATGACGCCTTCCGCCGCCGGGCCTTCCGCCTCTACATAAAGCGCCGAGGTCAGGAAGCCCGAACCGTATAGCGGCATCTCGGCCTGCAGGCCGAAGCTGTCGTATTGCTTGACGAAGGAGATCGCCTCGCCGCCCGCGAAGAAGACATAGACCGCATCGGCACCGCTGGCCTTGGCATTGGCAAGGTAGGGGCCAAAGTCCTGTGTCTTCTGGAAGGCGGGCCATTCTTGGCCCACGACCTCGCCGCCCGCGGCGGTGAAGGCGGTGGTGAAGGCGTCGATCATCTGGCGGCCGGCGGCATAGTCCGGGGCGATGGTGAAGACCTTCTTCACGCCCTGATCGACCATCCATTTGCCCATTGGGCGGTTCACCTGGCTGTTCGAGAAAGAGACGCGGGTGATGAACGGGCTGCACTGTTCGCCCGTCGCCTCGTCGTTGCCCGCATTCGCCACGATGAGCGGCACGCCTGCGCCATCCACGGTGTCGCGGATCGCGCCCAGCACGCCCGAGGAGACCACACCGACCATCACGTCGACTTCGTCCTGCAGGATCAGCTTCTTGGTCTTGGCAAGGCCCACCGGCGGCTTCACTTCGTCATCCTCGCGGACGATCTCGAAAGTGACGCCGCTGTCCGCGCCATAGGTTTCAAGGCCCAGCGCAAAGGCGTCGTCGATGTCCTGCCCCAGCGCGGCATAGACGCCGGAATAGGGCAGAAGCATCCCCACCTTGATATCCTCGGCGTAAGCTGCCGACAGCATGGCCGTGCTGGTGACGAGCCCGGCAAGGGCCGCCTTGAAAGTCGATTTCATTGTCTATCTCCCGTTTGGGCGCCTCTCCCTGGCGCCGTGAAGTGAAGGGCGTCAGCCCAGGTCGCCCCCACCCACCGGGATCGTGACCCCGGTCAGATAAGAGGCATCGTCGGACGCCAGGAACAGGATCACCCCCGCCTGTTCATCCAAGGTTCCGTAGCGGCGCATGAGGCTGGACTGGACCGTCTGGTCGACAATCTCTTGGTACCAGGCCTTCTCTTGCGACGTCTGTTCGTTCGGGTTGCGCGGCACGGCGCGGGGCGGCGCCTCGGTCCCGCCGGGGGCGGTGGCGACGACGCGGATGCCGCGCTCGGCCACTTCCCAGGCAAGGCTTGCGGTGATGGCATTCACCCCGCCCTTGGCCGCGGCGTAAGGCACGCGGTTCAGGCTGCGGGTGGCGATGGAGCTGACATTGACGATCACGCCCTTGCCCGCCGCCAGCATGTGCGGCAACGCGGCGTGGCAGGAGTAAAGCGTCGGGAACAGCGACCGGCGCACTTCGGCGTCGATCTGGTCGGCCTCGTAATGCTCGAAGGGCTTGGCCCAGATCGTGCCGCCGACGTTGTGGATGGAGACGTCGATGCGACCGAATTCCTTGATGACGCCGTCCATTGCAGCGACGGCCCCGGCGTGGGTTTCGAGGTCGGCGCTTAGATACACTGCCTTGCCACCCGCCGCAGTGACTGCATCCGCCACCTCGGCTCCGATGGGGGAGCGGTCGATCACCGCGACATGGGCACCTTCTAGCGCGGCCCGTTCGGCCACGCGGCGACCGATGCCCTGCGCGGCTCCGGTGATCGCAAAGACCCTGCCCTTGAACCGCATCACGCTGCCGCCTTGGTCTCAGAGGGGTTGAACTTCTCGAAGAAGAACGAGGCGGGCGTCACGCCAAGCGCGGCCATGTGGGTCCGCACCGCCTCGACCATCGGCGGTGGGCCGCAGAGGTAGACATCGGCCGCCCCGGCCCAAAGGTCAGCGGCCGTCAGGTGGTCGGTGACGAAGCCCTTTTTCGGGTGGCTGCTTGCCGCATCGGCGACGATGGTCAGGATTTCCAGCGACGGGATCAGCCCGGTAAGGCTGGTCAGCCGGTCAAGCTCCACCAGGTCCGCGTCGCGGGTGACGGCGTAGTAAAGGCGGATCGGCTGGTCCGTGCCCGTGGTGGCGATCTGCTCCAGCATGGACAGGAAGGGTGCCAGGCCCGTGCCGCCGGCGAGGAAGACCTGCGGTCGCGTGACCGGGCGCAGGTAGAAGGCGCCCATCGGGCCCATCAGGGAAATGTCATCGCCAGCCTTGGCGCGGGCGAGGTAGCCCGACATCAGCCCGCCCGGGATGTTGCGGATCAGGAAGGAGGCTTCCGTCGCCTCCGGGTGGCTGGAGAAAGAATAGGCCCGAGTCGCCGCGGTGCCAGGTACCTGCACGTTGACGTACTGGCCGGGCAGGAAGGGCATGGCGGCGGGCAACTTGACGCGCAGGCGGAACGAGGTTTCCGACAGCGCCTCCACCCCCGCGACCGTGGCCTGGACCGTCTGCGCGCCGGTCTTGCAGGCGAGCGACGAGGCCGGGATGGCCACGACGCAATCGGACTTCGGCATCATCTGGCAGGTCAGGACCATGCCTGCCGCCGCCTCTTCCTCGGTCATCGCGTCTTCGAGGTAGAAGCCCAGCTCATAAGCGCCCCGCTCGGCCATGCACTTGCAGGTGCCGCAGACGCCGTCGCGGCAGTCCATCGGCACGTTGATCTTCTGCCGGAAAGCCGCGTCCGAGACCTTTTCGTCGGCCTCGCAGTCGATGATGCGGGTGACACCATCCTCGAAGTTCAGGGCGATCTTGTAGGTCATGGCTCCTCCTCTCTCCGGCGGGCCTCCTCCTCAGGGGCCGCGCCGGAGTGCCGTCTGGGGAACGGCTTTGCGGTGTCAGATGTGGTAGACGTCGATCACGTGATGGATGCGGTCGTTCTTCAGGATCACATTCTTCGAGGTGATCAAGGGCGCGCCGGAGGCCACGTCCACCGTATAGAACGACGTTCCCCAGTAGGTGTCGGTCGTCCCGTAGCGGTAGTTGTGCGTCATCCAGTTGAAGCGCAGATGCGTCTTCGTGCCCTCACGCCCCAGCACCTCGACATTGGTGATGTTGTGCCCCGTGCGCGGTTCGGGCAGCGAGGTGGCGCTGGACCGATCCGTCTTGATCCGGAACACCCGATCCTCGATCCCGCCCCGGTTGGGGTAGTAGATCAGCGACATTTCGTTCATCGGGTCTTCGGTCAGGGTGTCGAAGTCGTCCCAGGCTGGCATCCAGAACGGGCAGTCGGGGTGGTAGAACTGGATCCAGTCGTCGAAGCGGCGGTCGTCCAGGGCACGCGCCTCGGCATAAAGGAAAGCGCAAAGCGCGTCGTAGGAAAGCTGGGTATCGGTCACGGCGTTCATCTGGCTCACTCCGCTGCGATCTGGGTTGCGGTCTGGCGCTCGGCCTCGACAGCCGCGGCCATGCGTTCGGTCCACTGGCTGTGCTGGATGACGAAGAGCCCCTCATCCTCGGTCCGGGCACCCGACAGGATCGGCTTCAACCCGATCCGTTGTGCTTCCTCGTCTGCGCCCTTGATCCACTGGGTGGCACCCCGGGTCAGGTCGTTCCACTTCGCCGTCGGCGCTGCGGCATAGCCCATCTGGGTCGCGCGGAATTCCTCCAGGTCGTCCGGCGTCGCCATGCCCGAGGCGTTGAAGAAATCCTCGTACTGGCGGATGCGGCGGGTGCGGGCCTCCTGGCTCTCGCCCCTCGGCGCGATGCAGTAGATTGTGACCTCGGTCTGATCGACCGAGATCGGACGGAACACGCGCAGCTGGCTGGAGAACTGGTCCATCAGGAACAGGTTCGGATAGAGGCAAAGGTTGCGCAGGTAGCCGATCATCCAGTCGGCCTTGGCCTCGCCGTATTTCGCCACCAGCTCATCCTGCCGCGGGGCCAGCGGGCGGTTCGACGGGTCGGCCCATTTGGTCCACAGAACCAGGTGGCCGTTGTCGAAGCTGTAGAACCCGCCTTTCTGCTTGTTCCACTTCGAGGCGTCGACGGACTTCACCTCGTCCTTGCCCTCATCCGCGCGGTGGCTGGTGGTGGCGACATAGTTCCAGTGCACGGCCGAGACGTGGTAGCCGTCCGCGCCGTTTTCGGCCTGCAGCTTCCAGTTGCCCTGGTAGGTGTAGGTCGAGGACCCGCGCAGCACCTCCAGCCCCTCGTCGGACTGGTCGGCCACCATGTCGATCATCACCTTGGCCTCGCCCAGGTAATCCGACAGCGGCTGCACGTCGGGGTTCAAGGAACCGAAGAGGAAGCCGCGATAGGATTCAAACCGCGCCACGCGGCGCAGGTCGTGGCTGCCGTTCTTGTTGAACTGCTCGGGGTAGCCCGCGCCTTCGGGGTCCTTCACCTTCAGCAGCTTGCCGGTGTTGTTGAAGGTCCAGCCGTGGAACGGACAGGTGAAGGTCGCCTTGTTCTGCCGCTTGTGCCGGCACAGCATCGCGCCCCGGTGCGAGCAGGCGTTGATCAGCGCGTGCAGGGTGCCAGTCTTGTCGCGGGTGATCATGATCGGCTGGCGGCCGATATGGGTAGTGAAGGTGTCGTTGACGTTGGGGATCTGGGATTCGTGGGCCAGGTAGATCCAGTTGCCCTCCCAGATGTGCTTCATCTCCAGCTCGAAGAGCTCCGGGTCGGTGAACATGTCGCGGCGGGCGCGGAAAATGCCCTCGGCGGGCTTGTCCTGCACGATGCCGTCCAGGCGGCGGGTGATCTCGTCGAGACCTGCGTCTGTAAACATGGCTCTCTCCCTCCATGATGCCCCTCGCGGGACAAAGCTCCCTCGGTCCCGGAAAGCGATGCTTTCCGGGTCATCTCCTCCCCCAGTGGGGGTATTCACGCGCCCGCGATGGCCCCGGATACTGCCCGCACCGAGACCGAACGGTCGCGGCGGTAAAAGTTCACCTTGTCATCGTCGAGGCTGACCCCGATCCCTGGGCCTTGCGGCACGGTGACCGAGAAATCCTTGTATTCCAGCGGCGTGGCCAGAATTTCGTCCTTCAGAAGCAGGGGGCCGAACATCTCGGTCCCGAACTGCCACTCCGGCACGGTTGAGAAAAGCTGGATTGCGGCGGCGGTGCCAAGGCCGCTTTCCAGCATGGTCCCGCCGTACAGGTCGATCCCCGCCGCCCGCGCGATGGCGATCACGTCCGAGGCCGGCTTCAGCCCGCCCGACTGGCAGACCTTGACCGCGAACACGTCTGCCGACCGGTTGGCGGCGACGCGCATCGCATCCGCCGGGCCTTGCAGCACCTCGTCGGCCATGATGGCGATCTCATACCCGTCTGTCAGCGTCTTGAGAGCCGCCAGCTTGTCCCGCGCCACCGGCTGTTCGATCAGCACGCAGCCGATTTCCTGCAACCCGCGGGCGCCATAGCGGGCGTCGGTCAGGCTCCAGGCCTGGTTGACGTCGACGCGGATCGTACCGCGGTCGCCCACGGCCTTGGCGATGGCCGCGACATGGGCGATGTCCTGCTTCACCGGGCGCTTGCCGATCTTCAACTTGAAGTCGCGGTGGCGGCGGAGATCCAGCATCCGCTCGGCCTCGTCGATGTCGGTCTGGCTGTTGCCCGAGGCAAGCGTCCAGGCCACCGGCAGACGGTCATGCACCCGGCCCCCGAACAGCTGTGCGACGGACAGGCCGCTGCGACGACCAAGACCATCCCACAGCGCACATTCCACGGCGGCGCGGGCAATCGGGTTGCCCTTCACGGCCTTTTCCATATGGGCGCTGGCCGCTGCGATGGCGTCGCCGTCCATGCCGATCAGCGCCGGGGCGATATAGGTGTCGATTGCCAGCTTGACGCTTTCCACGCTTTCCGGCCCGTAAGAAAGGCCGCCAATCGACGCGCCTTCGCCCAAGCCTTCGGACCCGTCGGAAAAGCGCACGCGGACCAGCACGACCGACTGGGTCAGCATCGTCGTCATCGACAGCACATGGCCGCGTACGGTCGGCACGTCGATGATGATGGCGTCTATGCGGTCGATCTTGGTCACGGCTGGTGCCTTTGCTTCAGGTCCTTCGATGACCCGAAGATGGCACTGTGGCGTGCTGCCCGTCCAATACCGAAGCGGTCTGGTGCGATACCCGAAACCGCTGCCGCCAGCCCGCGCAGTCCCCGGCCCTGGGGCCGAGGCGGCTACTGTGAGGGCGGGAGTCCGGGACATTGGGATTCCATTGTTGGTTGGCAATATAATCTCATCGTGCAACTATTGCATAATGATACATTGCCACGCAAGATGGAACAGGATCGCGGAATGTATAAGGAGTGGGCGGCATGCCGGAGAGCAGTTTCCCCAGCAAGCGATTGACTTATCTGCTGGAAGTCATCGCGGACGAGGCGATTGCGGGTAATGACGCCATCTTCCTGCGCGACCTCGGCTGTTCGATCCGCGAAATCCGGGTGCTGCGAATCGTCGACGACAACCCCGGAATCACCTTCGTGGAGATCTGGGAGAAAAGCGGTCTGGAGCGCAGCCTGACCTCGCGCATCCTGCAAAAGCTGATCGGGGACGGCCTCCTGCTGCGCACGTCCTCGGGCACCGATGCACGCAAGTACTACCTATCCACTACGCCCAAGGGCCAGGCGCTGCGGCAGCGCGGCAGAGTGATGTCGGACGAGCTAGAGGCGCTGCTGCTGGCCCCGTTCTCTCCTGCTGAACGGGTCCGGCTCTTTGACCAGATCGAGCGTCTGGGCGCCTGGGTCCGGTCGGACGACTATCGCCGAGCGCTGGAGGGTTTCGAAGCGCCGACGGCTTAGGGGCGGCGCGGTAGGCCAACCGCAAAGACAGGGCACTCTCCAAGACATTCGTTACGCAGCAGGTCACAAATCCCAGTGGAACTGTCGGAATTTCCGCTCTCGGTAAACCTTGCGGCTAGGCGCTTCAATCGGTGCTTCGAGCAGCAGCGCATCAGGCCCTGGGGCGCAAACCAAGAGGCCGGCCTCCACCGCCATCGACATCGCCAGACGCATCATTTCAGCCCCTTGAACTTGCATGCGCCAGTTCAAGGTCGACGTTCGTTGATTGCGACGCCACAGTTTGGCGGATAGCGGATGGATCAACCAAACACCGTCTCGAGGGGCCATCCCAGAAGGCAGCGATTGACCTGCAGCACCCGCGCTTTCGAAAGCGCGATGGATGAATTGGCCACCCCGGCAAACACCAACGGGCGGACTGTGAACCCTGGAACGGACGCCGGAGGCCTTCTTCGGTGTCCCGTGGCTGTGCGCGCTTTTCAAGACATCACTTGGCGCTGGACCGGGTGATGGCGCCCTAAGCTAGTGCGTGATCGGCCCGCGGAACCACTCGGGAATCTGCTTCTGCGTCGGTTTGTCTTCCGTCCCAATCTTGGTTCTTGATTATTGCCGATTGATTGGTCCTGACCCTAAGGCATGACCAGTGCCAGACTCATGAAAGACGCCAGGCGCGGCCTCACATGGAGCCCACCAGATGCCCGTCGCCGATATCCCGCAGTACGACGGGGTCCGGGCGCTGACCCACGGGATGCAAAGGACTTGGAACTTCGGTCGACTGGCGCGGACGGGTCATCCGCTTGCGGGTTGGGTCGGGCACCGGGACCGCTTCGATGAGGCGGCGGGTGTAGGGGTGCTGGGGGTTGCCGAAGATCTGCGCCTTGGTCCCCATCTCGACGATCTGGCCCAGATACATCACCGCCACCCGGTCCGAGATGTTGTCGACCACCGCCATGTCGTGGCTGATGAAGAGATAGGACATGTGGAACTCTTCCTGCAGCGCGCGGAGGAGGTCTAGGACGCGGGCCTGGACCGACACATCCAGCGCCGAGACGCTTTCGGCGGCGATGATCAGGTCGGGCTGGAGGGCGAGGGCGCGGGCAATGCAGATGCGCTGGCGCTGGCCGCCGGAGAATTCGTGCGGGTAGCGGTCGAGGTACGAGGCCTCCAGCCCAACGCGGGCCATGAGGTCGGCGGCCTTTGCCCGCTGGCTGGCCGCGTCGCCGACCTGGTGGATGACCAGCGGTTCTGCGATCAGGTCGCCAACCTTCATCCGGGGGTTCAGCGCGGCCATCGGGTCCTGAAAGACCATCTGCACCTTCCGGCGCATGGCTTTCAGGGCGTCCGGGGCCAAGCCTTCCATCGCCTGTCCGGCGATCTCGATCCGGCCCTGATGGGGCGCGAGGCCGACAAGGGCCTTTGCGATGGTCGACTTGCCGCAGCCGGATTCGCCGACCAGCGCAAAGGTCTCGCCCTTGCGGATGTCGAAGCTGACGTGTTCGACGGCATGGACGTTGTGGGTGACCCCGCCCAGCAGGCCGCCGCGCAGGGGATAGCGGACGACGACATCGGTCAGCCGGGCGATGGGGTCCGAGGTGACAGGCGGTCGGGCTGGCCCCTGCCCCATGCGCGGCACGGCGGCGAGAAGGGCGCGGGTGTAGTCGGCCACGGGCCGCGCAAAGATGTCGGTGGTCGGCGCGGTTTCCACCTGGCGGCCCTGGCGCATGATGATGACGCGGTCGGCCATTTCGGCGACGACGCCCATGTCGTGGGTGATCAGGATGATCGCCGTGCCAAGGTCGCGCTGCAGGTCGCGGAGGAGGTCCAGGACTTCGCGCTGCACGGTCACGTCGAGGGCCGTCGTAGGTTCGTCGGCGATGAGGACCTCGGGCTTCAGGGCCAGCGCCATCGCGATCATCACCCGCTGGCGCATACCGCCAGAGAGTTCATGCGGGTATTGGCCCATCCGACGCTCAGGCTCAGAGAGCCGCACCGCCCGCACCGCCTCCACTGCACGTTTGGCGGCCTCGGCCCGGCTGACCGGCTCATGCGCCCGGATCGCCTCGGCCAGTTGCGCGCCGACGGTCATCACCGGGTTGAGCGAGGTCATGGGCTCCTGGAAGATCATCGCGATCCGGTCGCCGCGGATGCTGCGAAGCGCGGGTTCGGCAAGGCCCGTCAGCTCCTGCCCGCCAAAGCGGATGCGGCCCCCGGTCACCCGGACGGCGGGCTGCGGCAGAAGGCCCATGATCGCCAGCGAGGTGATCGACTTGCCCGACCCGCTTTCCCCAGCGATGGCCAGGGTCTCGCCCCGGCGGAGGTCGAAGGAAAGGTCCTGTACCAGCGGCTTCAGCCCCTGCTCGGTGCGGGCGCTGACGCACAGTCCTTCGACCCGCAGGACGATGTCCGGGGCCGTCACAGCCCCGGAAAGTGGCATGGCATCCACAAGGGTCATTCGAAGACGACCCGGGGGAAGTAGAAGCCGACGACCCAGTTCGGCATGTCGACGATCTCGGAAATCCGCAGATCGCCGCAGACCGAACAGAGCATGTAGGCGTCCACCGCCGAGATGCCCTGTTGCCGGGTCAGAAGGTCGATCATCCCCGAAACCGCATCCCGCGCCGCCGTCATCAGGTCCGGCCCGATGCCCGTCGTCGCCTCATACCCCTTTGCATCCAGATGCCGAGTGACCGGCCCCGGCGTGGTGAAACGCGGGGTCTTCAGCGGCTGGTCCTTCACCAGGTCCAGCGTCAGGACGACGTTCATCGGGGACTCGATGGCCGTCCCGCAGACCTCCCCATCCCCCTGCGCGGCATGGGTGTCGCCCACGCTGAACAGGGCCCCCTCCACCTCCACCGGCAGGTAGAGCGTGACACCCGCCGTCAGGTCGCGGATGTCGAGGTTCCCCCCCACCCGGCGCGGCGGGACGATGGAATGCAAGCCAGCCTCGGCAGGCGCATTGCCGATGGTGCCGGAGAACGGCTTCAACGGCACTTTCGCAGACTTGCCCCACAGCGCTGGCTCCATGCTGGCCGGGTCATAGGACCAGAGGCACAGGGCCGGGTCCTTGAACTGGTCAGCCAGCAGCCCGAACCCCGGGATGTTCGCCGTCCAGCCAAAGCCCTTGCCGTCGAACACCTTCGGCGCGAACCCCTCCAGCGTCACCTTCAGCACGTCGCCCGGTTTCGCCCCGTCGACCCAGATCGGCCCCGACACCGGGTTGATCTTGCCGAAGTCGAGGTCGACCACGCTTTGCAGGGTCGACGACGGGCCAAGCTGGCCCGCCGAGGAATCGTGACAATGGAACTCGATGGTCGAGCCCGGAGCGACGCGCAGCGCGGGGGGGAGCGAGTTGTCCCACCCGAAATGATGCTGCGCGCCGTGGATCGTATAGTCGCAGGCCTTGCACATTACTGCTTGACCCAGACGTAGTCGTAGTTCACCGGGATCGAGACCGGATCGACGTACAGCGCATCCTCGCCGCCCATCCGCTCCGACTTCATCGTGTAGCGTTCCTCGTTGAAGACCGGGACCCAGGGCGCCTGCTCCATCACGCCCATGTAGACGTCGGACCACAGCTTCAGCCGGTCCGCCGACTTGGCCGGGTCGAACATGCTGTCAGCCTCGACCGCCTTGGCATCCAGGCTTTCGTCGCAGAACTTGGACCAGTTCCAGCCACCCTCACCCGCACCGGCGCAGCCAAGGATCGGGCCGTAGAAGTTCGACGGATCGGGGAAGTCCGCGATCCAGGCCATGCCGCCCGACCAGATCATCGGGGCGGTGCCCGCGCCACCAGCCTCGATCACGTTGGCTTGGGCGAGGTTCTGGATGTTCGCGGTGATCCCGATGGCCGCAAGGTCCTGCTGGATGGCTTGCGCGATGCGCGGGTTCGGGTCGGTGTTCATCACGTAGAGGTCGGTCTCGAACCCGTCGGCCAGGCCTGCGTCGGCCAGAAGCTTCTTCGCGCCTTCCACGTCATAGGGATAGCCGGCGTAGTCCGCGGTGTACCCCGGCATTGAAGGCGGCAGCGGCTGGTTTGCGGGGATCGCGCGGCCGTTGATGATCTGGGTGATCCGCTCCTTGTTGATCGCCATGTTGATGGCCTTGCGGACCTCGACCTTGTCCAGCGGCGGGGTGGTGACGTTCAGCGTGATGTAGCCGGTCTGCAGCTGCCCGCCTTGCACCACGCGGGCCGCCTGCGCCGGGTCGGCCATCACCTCCTGGAACTTGGCCGGAGGAATGCCATCGCCGGGCAAGTCCACCTCGCCGTTCTGCAACCGCAGCAGCGCCACCACCGGCTCCTGCCCGACCTCGAACACGATGGAGTCCAGGAACGGCACGCCCGGCCGCCAGTAATCGGCGTTCTTCTCGAATACCAGCCGCTGACCCAGCGTCCATTCCGCCAGCTTGTAGGCCCCGGTTCCCACGGGCTTCTTGCCGAAGTCGGCGCCAGCCTCGTCTACGGCTTCCTTCGGCACGACGGAGGCGAAGTTCAGCGCCATGACGTGCAGGAACGTGGCGTCGGGGCGCGACAGGGTGATCTTCACAGTCAGCGGATCAACCACTTCCACACCGGAAAGCCCGCCTTCGCCCGCCGCGTCAAAGCCCGCAATGGCCCCAAAGAACCCTGCGCCGGGCGACTGTGTGGCGGGGTTCGTGACGCGGTCTAGCGAATACTTCACGTCGTCCGCGGTCATCTCGCGCCCGTTATGGAACTTGACCCCGGCGCGGAGCTTGAAGGTGTAGATCAGGCCGTCCTCGGAGATCTCGTAGCTTTCCGCCAGGCCCGGGCGCAGCTCGGTCGTGCCGGGGGTATAGTCCATCAGCCCGTCGAACAGCGACTTGATCATCGACCAGTTCTGCCAGTCGTAGCCGATGGCGGGGTCCAGCGTTGCCACATCGTCCTTGTAGGTGATCGTGATCGTTCCGCCGGGCTTGGCGGCCGGGTCGGGGGTATACTCCTGCGCGACGCCGGGAAGGGCCAGCGCCAGCATGACGGCGGTCGAGGCGAGCAGTTTCTTCATTCTTTCTCTCCTGTTGGGTTAACGAAGTTTGATCCGGGGGTCGATGAAGGGGGCAATGAGGTCGGCCAGCAGGTTCCCCAGCACGATGGCGCAGGCGGACACGAGCGTGACGCCCATGATGATCGGGATGTCGACGCGCTGGATCGCCTGCCAGGCCAGCTGGCCAATGCCGGGCCAGCCGAAGACGGACTCCACCACGACGATCCCGCCCATGAAGACGCCGATGTCGATGCCGATCATCGCGATGACGGGTAGGATCGCATTGGGCAGCGCATGGCGCAGCACGATCCGCGCGCGGCCAAGGCCCTTGGCGCGGGCGGTGCGGATGTAGTCGGCGCGGAGCACGTCGATCATCGAGGACCGCATCATGCGGGAATACCAGCCCGACCCGAGGATGCCCAAGGTCACGGCGGGCAGTACGAGATGAGCAAAGGTGCCGTAGCCGCCGATCGGGAACCAGCCGAGCTTCACCGCGAAGACATACAGGAGGAGGAGGCTCACCACGAACTGCGGGGCCGAGACGGTGACGAAAGAGGTGACCATCAGCGTCTGGTCCAGCGCCCTTCCCCGCCATAGGGCTGCGACGATCCCCATCGTCAGCCCCAGCACCAGCTCGCAGAAAATGGCCCCGGCCATGAGGAGCAGCGTCGCAGGCAGCCGCGACCAGATCAACTCGGCCACCTCGGTCTTCTGTAGGTAGCTGCGACCCATGTCGCCCTGCACCAGCGCGCCAAGGTAGCGGGCGTATTGCACGATGAAGGGCTGGTCGAGGCCAAGTTGCTGGCGGATGTTCTCCACCGCCTCCGCCGTGGCCGACCGCCCGGCAATCTGGCGCACGGGGTCGGCGGGCAGGACGAAGAGAAGGAAGAAGGTGATGAAGCTGACCCCCAGCAGGATCAGGGCCGAGATCACCAGTCTGCGGATCAGGTAGGCGGCCATCTAGTCGCGCCCCCGCTGCGTCGGGTCCAGCACATCGCGCAGCGCGTCGCCGACCAGATTGAAGGCCAGCGCCAGAAGGATGATCGCCGCGCCGGGAATGAAGACCAGCCAGGGGGCGGACTGGAAATACGTCTGGTTCTCGAAAATGATGTTGCCCCAGCTTGGCGTCGGCGGCTGCACGCCGATCCCCAGGAAGGACAGCGTCGCCTCCAGAAGGACCGTCGTGGAAATCCCCAAGGTCCCCCAGACGATGATCGTCGGCATCAGATGCGGCAGGATGTGACGGAAAAGAATGCGGCTGGTCGAGGCCCCCAGTGTCCGCTCTGCCGCGATGAAGTCGCGCGTCGCAAGCGACGAAGTCTCGGTATAGATCACCCGCGCGGTCTGGACCCAGTTCACCAGCGCGATGACCATGGCGACGATCCACAGCGACGGCTCGAAGATCGCGGCCAGGCAGATCGCCAGCAAGAGCGCTGGGAAGGCCATCATCAGGTCGGTGAAGCGCATCAGCACCCCGCCGATCCAGCCCCGGAAGAATCCCGCCGTGATGCCCACCAGCGTCCCGATGACCAGCGCCAGCCCGTTCGCCACCACCCCGATGATCAGCGAGGTCTGCGCCCCGTAAAGAAGCCGGCTGAAAAGGTCCCGGCCCAGAAGGTCGGTCCCCATCCAGAACTTCCCGTCGGGCGGTATCGGCGCGCCTTCCAGCGTCAGCCCGTCGAACATCTGGTCATTCGGATCAAACGGCGCGAGCCAAGGCGCGAACACCGCCCCCGCGACGACCAGCACGATGATCGCAAGCCCGAACAGCGCCATCTTCCGGCGCAAAAGCCGGGCCAGCGCGCCCTGCGGGGGTGCGTCAGAGACGCTCAGATCGGTCATCCGCCCCCCCTTGCGCCGCGACGATCCGCGCCGCCGCATCCTCGAAACTGATCCGCCAGGCCATCGCCATCTGGCGCAGCTGCGCATAGGCCTCGGCCTCGGACTTGCCCCGCGCTGCCAGCAGCGTCACCGCCCGCACCACCGTCTGCCGTTCATCCAGCCGCCGCCGCAGGTCCGCGATTTCCGCCGACAGCGCCTTCTGCGCGTCAAACGCATCCCGCGCGATCAGCAGCGCCGAATAGGCCCCGTTGTCCCCCACCGGCTTCAAAAGCTGGGCATGCGAGCCCGCCTTCAGCGACCATTCGATCCGTCCCGGCGCCTCGGAGCCAATGAGCGCGATCATCGGGATCGGCGGCTGACCGGCCTCCCATGGGAACATCCCGTCATGGCCCATGTCGGCATCGAAGAAGATGTAATCGGCCGCCAAAGCCTCGGGCCCCAGCTCCGGCCAGACTTGCGTGACCTGCAACCCGATGGCCGTCAGCTGGCGCGTCAATGCCTGCACCGTCGGGTGGGGGCGGTGCAGGATGATCGCCTGCGCACCGCCAAGGTTCGGGATGCGGATCGGGCGGCGCTTCATGACACCACCCGCAACACCGGCGCCGGGGCCTGACGGCTGCGCGTCAGGTAGGGGTCCCCCGCCACTGCGTCCCACCGCTTCAGCGGCGCAAAAGCCCCGCCCTCGACCCGCGCGATGATCACCGGCAGCACGGTATGGTGCGTCTCGGGATCGACGATCCCGCCCCGCCCGGCCAGAAGCTGCGACAAAGGCCAGTGCTCCGCCCCCTCGCGCCCCGCCAGCAGCCGCGCGAGTTCCATCACCGCCGAAAACGCCGCCGCCTCGTGCGACGAGCCGAAGTTCCCCGCCCCCGGCCAGCCCGCGACCCCGCGGAAATAGGGCCCGGCCGCCACCAGCCCCTCGGCCGCCGGACCCAGCGCCGGAAGCTCGCATTCGGTGACGTTGCAGGATAGCACCGGACAACGGTCGGGCCGGAAAGCCGCATCCTCTTGCCCCAGCGCGCGGTAGGCGGCCATGAACTCATAAGACGACGGCCCGATCAGTGAATTCAGGATGAAATCCGGCCGGGCAAAGCGCAGCTCCTCGATCATCCGCCCCACCTCGCGCGACCCGATGGGCAGGTAACGCTCACCCAGAACCTCACCCCCCGCCGCGCTGATCCGCTCGCGCGCCAGACGGTTCATCTCCCAGCCCCAGATGTAGTTCGAGCCCGTCAGATAGCCCCGCCGCCCATGCGTCGGCATCACCCAGTCCAACAGCGGCAGCAGATGCTGGTTCGGGCAGGCATGGGTGTAGACCACATGGTCCGATGCCTCGAACCCCTCATAGGGCACCGCGTACCACAGCGTTCCGCCGTGTTTCTCGACCGTCGGGATGACCTCTTTCCGGCTCCACGACGTTATGCACCCCACCACATGCCGCGCCCCGCTGCCTTGCAGGATCTCCTCGCAGAGCGGCGCATAGGCGTCGATGTTGCCACCGGGGTCGCGTTCGACCGGCACGAAGCTCACGTCCAGCTCCGGGTCGCCGTTGACCTGCGCAATCGCGGCCAGCGCGCCAGACCGGCACGCCTCGGAGATCAGCGAATAGCTGCCCGAGCGCGACAACAGGAGCCCCAGCTTGATCTGTCGTTTCAAGGCGTTCCCCAAACGTCAAAAGCCCTGTCGCAGACGGATTTTCGTCTGCGTACAAGGCGCGAGTGCCACGTCGATGTTCTACGATTTGCACCCCAGACGATATGCGGGGTTGGGCGGTGGTCAAGGCCTCATGTCGATTTTCTTCCTACGGAGCGGGTCTCTTTCGGCAGATCGACCAATTATCAAGCAGAAGGGCCGGCGCCCCGGTGCCGGTGGCCCGCCGCAGAATTCAAAAAGACTTTACCCCGCTTTCAGGACATTGGGCCTGACCAGACCGATGGTTGGACATCAGACCCGAGGTGTCCCATGTCGCTGCAGGATCCTGTCCTCCGCACTGCGCGACATTAGGGAACAACGCGCGAGGTCCAATGCGGTTCCCTCACCTTTTCAATATTTATCCTTTGCAGATTAATACGTTATGCGGGAAAATCCGGCAGCTTGGCCTTGTCGGGGGGCGTTGGTTCAATTGTGACCGGTTGAGCAATCCCAAGCAGCATCGCGGCATTTCCCTGCGGTCATGGCCGTGGACCTTCGGTTGGAGAAACGATGGAAGGCCCTGTCGAACCGGCAGCTTACGAGACGGCGATCAAGTACGAACTGGCCTGCCGCGCCGCTGGCATCGGGGTCTGGGAACTTCACGTCGCCGAAGACCGTCTGGTCTATTGCAAGATCGCCCGGTCGATCTTCGGCTTTCCCGAGGAGGGCCCGATCACCCGAGAGATGGTCTACAGCGTCATCCATCCCGATGATGCCGAGGTGGTCCGTCTGGCGGCACAACGGGCCATGGACCCGCAGGTCCGCTCGACCGAAAGCTATTCCTACCGGATCAGTCGTTTCGACACCGGCGAGAGGCGCTGGCTGATCGGAAATGGGATCGCGTTCTTCGATCAGATCGGTCCCGCCGCGCGTCCGCTACTTTACGCGGGCTCGATCCGGGACGTGACGGAACGCGAACTGACCCGTCAAGGGCTGGCGGAAAGTGAAGAGCGGTTCCGGCTGGCTGTCGACGCGGCCCGGATGGCCGTCTGGGACATGAACCTTGAAACCGGGATTGTCGCGCATTCCCCGGACCTGAACCGGATGCTTGGTTTCCCCCCGGCTGCGCATCCCACGCTGGAAGAGCTTCGATCCAGATATGCCCCCGGCGAACGTGAGCGGCTGGAGGCAGAGGGGGCCGCCGCAACCGCGCGCGGCGAGACCAGCCTGCAATCCAGGGTAAGATACGACATCCCCGGCAAGGGAGAGGTCACCTATGTGCTGCGCGCAGCCTTGGCGACCCCCGCCGCTGGGGGCGAGACAGGCAGGCGGGTCATCGGCGTGCTCTACGACGCGACAGAGCAGGTCCGCGCAGAAGAGCGGCTGAAGACCGTGAATGGCGAATTGCGGCACCGGTTGAAGAACATGACGAACCTCGCAGGCATTTTCGCGCGCCAGACATGGGCGGATGACTCCAGGCTTGACACCTACCTTGGTCGGATCCGGGCGTTGGCGATGTCCGCCGACCTTATGTTCGGCTCACGCGATGCCGTCCTGCACTTGCATGATGTGGTGCACCGCTCGCTCAAGCCCTTCACGGACGACTTCGAGGACCGCTTCCTGCTGCAAGGCCCGGACGCGGTCCTGTCCGACCAGACCTATACCGGGATCGCGCTTGTGCTGCACGAACTGGCGACGAATGCGGTCAAGCACGGTGCCTTGTCGCAGTCCTCCGGTCGGGTGGACCTTGTCTGGGAGGTCGGGGACGCCGACCTTCGGATGCACTGGACCGAGACGGGCGGGCCTGTCGTGTCCAAGCCTGAAAGCAGCGGCTTCGGCCTCAACCTTCTGCGCCGTGGCGCACTGCCACCGCCAAGCAGCGTGACGCTCGACTTCCGGCCGGAAGGCCTGGTGGCTGCACTGTCGCTTTCGCTCGGTGATGCTTCAAAGGCTGCCGGAATGAGGCCGTAGCGGCAAGGCGATGGGTGAGCAACGCTGCCCCGACGGGACAGTGGCGGGTGCCAATCCCAAGGCCAAAGGGGAAACCGGAAAAACCCACATGTTCCACATGCCGTCGCGTCCGGTTGACAAGGGCGGCGTTGCTCGGATGACCAAACGGCATCAGCGGCCTTTGTTTCCTGCTTCCGAAGAAGGCCCCGCATCGGCAGAGCCTTCCCGAAGCGTGACAGGTCAGTTCGTCAGCAGGTAGTAGCTGTTCCGCGACCCGCCCATGTTCTGCACGGTGACGTAGAAGTAGCCGTCCCACGCCGGTGTCCAGTCGCAATACAGCTTGTCCGACCAGCTTACATCATAGCAGATCACGTTGCCGTTCTCGTCCGTCACCGCCACGTCCAGGTTCGCGTCGCCGTCGCCGACGACCGCGATCTCTGCATAGGAGTTGCCGTAGTAGGGGATTTCCCAGACGTCGGTCTGTCCCGCCGGCAGGCGCGACAGCCATTCCACCGCACCGCCGATCCGGCCACGGCCGGTCTCGGCCATCGCATCCTCGATCACGCCCAGCAGCGCCTCGTCATCGGGAGCAAGTTCCTTGGCTTTGGTAAACATCGCATCCGCCGAGACCGGAGCCTCGGCCGCGCCTTCATCCTCGTTCGCGGCGTTGAAGAAGGTGGCCTTCGCGGCCGCGCGCGGGGTGCCATCGTTCATCATCGGCGCTGGTGCTGCAGGGGCGGCCGCAGGGGCAGCCTTCTTCGCGAAGGTCGCTTCGTCGACAGTGACTTTAGCCGGGTCCAGCGCAGCCGGTTCTGCGGAGGCCACTTCGACCGAAGCGGCCAGCTTGGCAGCGGCCAGCACCGTCACCGCGTCACCCTGCGCCACGCCGACAGTATATAGCTCCTGCGCCAGGCTGACGGTCGCGGCTGCACCCGGAGCGGCCCCTTCAGCGGCAGCCCCCACGTTCGGACCGGACTTGTCCTGTGCAAGCGAGGGAAGAGCCACGGCGACCAGTGCCGTGGTGGCGAGAGCAAGCGAAATTCCTTTAAGCGTCATGTCGACCTCTATCGGTTGGCCGTCCTGCCAAGGGACGGAATGACACGATCTTCGCAGGTGTTCACGACGTTGAGAAGTCAGGTTCCCATGACAAATTCGGTCATTTGCATCAGTTCCCGACCAGCCGGTAGCTGTTGCGGGCAGGGCCGGGATTGCCGATCCGGACGGTGAAAAACCCGTTGCGCGCTGGGGTGAAGCGGCAAAGCGCAGGTGCCTGCGCTGCAGGAAAGGCGCAGATGACGGTACCGCCCTCGTCCTGGACGGTCAGGCTCAACGCGGTGTCGCCGTCGCCGATCAGCCCGATTTCAGCCCCGGCCTCGCCCGCCAGGACAAGGGTCCAGCTGTCCGTCTGACCGGGGTCCAGCGTGGCCGTCGCGTTGATCGCCGTGGGCAAGCGCCCGTGCGGCAGTTGGGCATCAAGGTCATAGACCAGGTCCTGCAGGTCCGGGTCATCCCCGGCAAGACCCTGCGCAATGCCAATGGCCTCCGGCCCGGCCGGGTCCGGAGCGGCACGGGTGCCTTCGGGTGCGTCCGGCGCCGGGTCGCCCTCGGTGCTCTTGGTCCAGCCCGCCGGCCCGCGCAACGTGACATCGCGCGCCAGTCGGATCGCGGTGATCAGCACCACAGGGTCGCCACCGGACAGCGCGCGCTCATAGGCCTGCTGCGCCAGGATCAGTCGGGCCGCGGCCCCAGACTCTCCCATCTGGTTCGGCGACAGGTTCGGGGTCTCGGCCTGTCCCGCATGGGTCAGGGCAAGCAGCAGGGCGGCAGGCAAAAGGGGGCGCATGGGGACTTTCTTCCGGTATGGCTCGCGAGTCTGGCAAAGCAGGCGCATGGGAACAAGAGCCGAAAGCTTCCCGCTCCGCCGGTTTCGCGGTAGGAGCGGCGAAAGAGGTGACCCATGCGCGACATCCTGGACCGGCTTCTGGCCTTCGACACCGTCAGTTCCAAGCCGAACATGGCGCTGATGGACTATGTCCGCGGGCTGCTGGAAGGCGCGGGGATCCAGGTTGTGCTGGTGCCCGACCCGGCGGGCGGGAAGGCGAACCTCTATGCCTCCACCGGACCGGGGGCGGGCGGCGTCATGCTCTCGGGCCACACCGACGTCGTCCCGGTCGAGGGGCAGCACTGGACCGTGCCGCCCTTCGCTCTGACCGAGGCCGATGGTCGGTACTACGGACGCGGCGCGGCGGACATGAAGGGTTTCGTCGCCTGCGCGGTCGAGGCGATGCTTGTCGCTGCGAAGCGGCCGCTGAAGGTGCCGCTGCACCTGGCGCTGTCCTACGATGAGGAGATCGGCTGCATGGGGGTGCGGTCCTTGATCGACCTTCTGGACACGGCCCCGGTGAAGCCGCGGTTCTGCATCGTGGGCGAGCCGACAGGAATGCAGGTCGCAACCGGCCACAAGGGGAAGGTGGCACTGCGGGCGACTTGCACGGGACGGGAAGGGCACTCTGCGCTCGCGCCCCTGGCGCTGAACGCGCTTCATCTGGCGGGGGATTTCCTGGCGGCGTTGCGGCGCGTGCAGGCGGATGTGGCTGCGACAGGGCTGCGGGACGGGGACTATGACGTGCCCTACACGACGCTGCATGTTGGAAAGATGTCGGGCGGGGTCCAGGTCAACATAGTGCCGAACCATGCCGTGCTGGATTTTGAGATCCGGTCATTGGCGGGCGAGGATGTGGCGGGCCTGATCCGGCGGCTGGAGGCAGAGGCCGAGGCAATCGTTGCGCCCCTGCGGGAAGAGTTCCCGGAGGCCGCGATCCGGGTGGAGCGGCTTTGGGACTACCCTGGCCTCGGGACGCCTTCGGATGCCGAGGTGGTGCGGTTCGTCAAAGGGCTGACCGGGGCAAACGGGACGATGAAGGTGGCCTTCGGGACCGAGGGGGGGCTTTTCGATGCCCGGTTGGGGGTGCCCACGGTGATCTGCGGGCCGGGGTCGATGGCCCAGGGTCACAAACCGGACGAGTTCGTCTCAGTCGAGCAGGTGGAGCGGTGCCGGGGGATGCTGGCGGCGCTGGTCGACCGGCTGGAAGTGGGGTTCTGAGAGGGGGTGCCCACGCGTGGGCAGGTCTTCGGTCCTTGGGAAATCAAGGGCTTGCCTGCGGGCGTTAGGCTTTGCTTTGCCCTGATCTGACCACGTAGCAGCGCCAGAGTCGCAACCAGGCCCACCGTCAGGCGCGCTTTTTTCTGCGGTGCAGCAGATAACGACCCTTCGCCCCTGTCATTCCGTCCGCGCCGCCCCATATGTATGGAAGCGGGCCATCCGTCCGCACAAAGGACTTTCATGAACATTGTTGAAACGGCTGCCGGAAACCCGGGATTCTCGACGCTTGTGACCGCGCTGACTGCGGCGAACCTGACATCCGCCCTGGGCGGCACCGGACCCTTCACCGTCTTTGCCCCGTCGAACGACGCCTTCGCCAAGCTGCCTGCCGGCACCGTCGAGGACCTTGTCCTTCCGGCCAACAAGGACAAGTTGGTGGCAATTCTGAAGCTGCACGTCGTCTCGGGCAAGCACATGGCGTCGGAGTTCACCGACAAGACCGCGGATGTCGCCACGCTGGGCGGTGAGCAAGTCCCCATCACCGGCAAGGACGGGTCCGTCCACGTTGGCGCAGCCAAAGTCAGCTCGGCCGATCTTGGTGCTTCGAACGGCGTGATCCACATCATCGACACCGTGATGATGCCCGCCTGACCCAAGGGTCAGCGAACGCATGAGTGCGGGGGGCCGATGGCCCCCCTTTTTCATGCCTTTGGGAGAGTCTGTCTGAAGCCCGACCTACTGGAGCGTCTTCAGCCGTTCGGCTTCCTCGGCCCCGATGCGGTAGTGGCCGGTCATCGGATAGGCGAAAAGGATGTCCTCTTCCTTTGCACCGGCGCCGATGTTGTGCAGGATCAGCGGCACGCCAGCCTCGGTCCTGAGGTCCGACACGATGCCCATGTGGTCAAGATTGCCGGGCAGCTTCCAGGTGATGATGTCGCCGGGCAGGTAAGGTGCCGGACCTTCCTCCAGCGGCACTTCGGCCCCGATGCGGGCAAAGAGCGTCTGCAGGTTCGGCACCCGGCGGTGGTCGATGTTGCGATCCGGCCCCTCAAGGCCCCACAGCGCGGGATAGGCCGCGAAGTCGGCCATCATGTCCCGGTGCGCCGCCAGTTGCAGGTCGATCCCCCAGGCGTCGCGCAGGGCGCGGATCACCACGTCGGTGCACACACCCCGGTCGCGCGGAATGTCGCCGCCCGGAAACTCCAGCGCGACATAGGCCGGGTCATAGGTCAGCGTCACGCCTACCTGGTCGCGCGCTGCGGCCGTCAGGCGCGAAGGTTCAGACCCCGCAAAGGCCGGGGCGGCAAGCACCAGAGACAGGATCAGGGCCAAGGAACGCATGGGGCGAATCATGCCCTGTTCACGCGTCCGTGGGTAGTCAGGATTTTCCGTGATCGGCATGGGCTGGCACCTTTCCGCCGGGGCCGGTAAGAACTGCGTGATGGCGATCACGCTCACCTCCCTGGCCGATCTGGCGACGCATGGCTTCGATGACATCATCGATGTCCGCGCGCCTGCGGAATTCGAAGAGGATCATCTGCCGGGCGCGATCTCTTTGCCCGTGCTGGATGACGAGGAACGCGCGCGGGTCGGGACCATCTACAAGCAGGTCTCGCCCTTTTCCGCCCGCAAGATCGGCGCGGCGCTGGTGGCGAAGAACGCGGCGGCCCATCTGCAGGGCCCTTTGGCCGACAAACCGGGTGGCTGGCGTCCGCTGGTCTATTGCTGGCGGGGCGGGCAGCGGTCGGGGTCCTTTGCCACGATCCTTGGCCAGATCGGCTGGCGGGTCGAGACGCTGGTCGGCGGCTACAAGACCTGGCGCGGGCTGGTGGTGCGCGAGGTCTATGACACGCCCGTGAGGGCGCCGGTGGTGGTGCTGGACGGCAATACCGGATCGGCCAAGACCGAAGTGCTGAACCTGCTGCCGGGGTTCGGGGTGCAGGTGATCGACCTGGAAGGGCTGGCGCGGCATCGCGGGTCCTTGTTCGGAAACGTGGGTCCGCAGCCGTCGCAGAAGGCGTTCGAGGGGGCGCTTGCGCTGGCTTTGGCGGGGCTTGACCCGTCGCGGCCGGTGGTGGTTGAGGCGGAAAGTTCCAAGATCGGCAATTGCCGCCTGCCGCCGGAAATCTGGAAGGCGATGGTTGCGGCCCCGCGTGTGGCGATTGCTGCACCCCGGTCGGCGCGGGCCGAGTATCTGGCGCGGGCTTATGCCGACCTGACCTGCGATGCCGGGCGGTTGGCGGCCACGGTGGGCCTGCTGAAGCCCATGCACGCGGCCGAGGTGATCGAGGACTGGCTGGGGCTTGCGTCTTCGGGACAGTTTGCCGCTTTGGCCGACAGCCTGATGGAGCGGCATTACGACCCGCGCTATGGCAAGCACCGCGACCGGATGGCGGTGCCGTTTCAGGAAGTGGCGGTGGATGACCTGCGGCCCGAAGCTTTGCCGGGGATCGCAGAGGCCGTGGCGATGGCGGTGAAGCGGCTGGTCTGAAGCGGCGGAACATGGCAGAATGTTCTGCATTTGTTCACGTTGTGAGTCGCTGCCATGCCCTTCGTCGAGCTTTCGGCGCTGACCAATTTCACCTTCCTCACCGGGGCCTCGCACCCCGAGGAAATGATCCTGCGCGCCGCCGAGATGGGGATGGAGGGGATCGCGGTGGCCGATGTGAACTCGGTCGCGGGGATCGTGCGGGCGCACACCAAGGCACGGGAACTGGCGCGGGATGGGGGGCCGCAGGTGCGGCTGATCCCGGCAGCGCGGGTGGTGCTTGCGGACGGGTTCCAGGTGACCTGCCTCCCGCGGGATCGGGCGGCCTGGGCGCGGCTGTCGAGGCTGCTGAGCCTGGGGCGGTTGCGGGCGGTGAAGGGGGAGTGTCGGCTGGAGCTTGCCGATCTGCTGGACTGGGGCGAGGGGATGGAGCTTCTGGTCCTGCCGCCCGATCAGCGGCTGACCTTGGCGGCGGTGGGCGATGCGATGGACGCGCGGCTTTGGCGTGGGCATGTCCAGAAGCTGGTGGCGCGGTTTCCCGGCCAGGTGAGTCTGGGGATGGCGCCGCGCTATGACGGGCAGGATGCGGCGCGGTTCCAGCGGCTGGTGAAAGCGGCGGGGGCGCTGGGCGTGCCGGTTGTGGCGACGGCGCTGCCATTCCTGCACCACGGGCGGCGGCGGCGCTTGGCGGATGTGCTGACGGCGATCCGGCTGGGGGTGCCGGTGGACCGGCTGGGGCGGAAGGCGCTGCCGAACAACGAGGGGCGGCTTCGCGGCGAGGGCGAGATGCTGCGGCTTTTTGCCGGGCATGAGGCGGCGGTTTTGCGGGCAGGGGAGGTTGCGGCGCGGGCGGCGTTCTCCTTGGACGAGTTGCAGTATGAGTATCCGTCCGAGGTGACGGGGGGCGAGACGGCCTCGGAGCGGCTGGCCCGGCTGGCCGAGGCGGGGCTTGACTGGCGCTATCCCGAAGGCGTGCCGGACCGGGTGCGGGCGCAGATGGCGCATGAGTTGGCGCTGATCGGGAAGCTGCGGTACGAGCCGTATTTCCTGACCGTCCACGACATCGTCGACTTTGCCAGGAAACGCGGGATCCTGTGTCAGGGGCGGGGGTCGGCGGCGAACAGCGTGGTGTGCTATGCGCTGGGCGTGACCTCGGTTTCGCCCGAGATCGGGACGATGGTCTTCGAGCGGTTCATCAGCGAGGCGCGGAATGAGCCGCCGGACATCGACGTCGACTTCGAGCATGAGCGCCGCGAAGAAGTGATCCAGCACATCTACGAGAAATACGGGCGGCACCGGGCGGGGCTGTGCGCGACGGTGATCCACTATCGCGGCAAGCGCGCGGTGCGCGAGGTGGGGCGTGCGATGGGCCTCAGCGAGGACACCTTGGCCGCGATGTCCAGCCAGATCTGGGGCTGGGGGGGCCCTGGCGCGGTGACCGAGACGCGGCTGAAGGAAATCGGGCTGGACCCGACAGACCACCGGCTGACCCAGACGATGCAGCTGATCGACGAGATCCAGGGGTTTCCCCGCCATCTGAGCCAGCACGTCGGCGGGTTCATCATCACCGAGGGGCGGCTGGATGAGCTTTGCCCGGTGGAGAACGCGACGATGGAGGACCGGACGGTCATCCCCTGGGACAAGGACGACATCGACACGCTGAAGATCCTGAAGGTGGATATCCTGGCCTTGGGGATGCTGTCCTGCATCCGCAAGGCCTTTGACCTTCTGGACAAGCACCACCACCAGCGCTTCACGCTTGCCACCCTGCCGCCCGAGGATGCCGAGACCTACCGGATGCTCTGCCGGGCGGATTCATTGGGAGTGTTCCAGGTGGAAAGCCGCGCGCAGATGAACTTCCTGCCCCGGATGCGGCCGAAGTGCTTCTACGACCTGGTGATCCAGGTGGCGATCATCCGGCCGGGGCCGATCCAGGGCGACATGGTGCATCCGTTCCTGCGACGCAGGAACGGGCAGGAGCAGGTGAGCTTCCCATCGGACGAACTTGGTCGGGTGCTGGGCAAGACGCTGGGGGTGCCGCTTTTCCAGGAGCAGGCGATGCAGATCGCCATCGTCGGCGCGGGGTTCACCCCCGATGAGGCGGACCGGCTGCGGCGGTCCTTGGCGACGTTCAAGAAGCACGGGTCGGTCAGCGAATTTCACGACCGCTTCATCGGCGGCATGCTGGCGCGGGGCTATGACGAGGACTTTGCCCGGCGTTGTTTCGCCCAGATCGAAGGGTTCGGGAGCTACGGTTTCCCCGAAAGCCATGCGGCAAGCTTTGCGCTGCTGGTCTATGCCAGCGCCTGGATCAAGCGCCACCACCCGGGCATCTTCGCCTGCGCGCTGCTGAACTCCCAGCCGATGGGCTTCTACGCCCCGGCCCAGATCGTCCGCGACGCGCGGGAGCATGGGGTGACGGTCCTGCCGCCCTGCATCCAGGCCAGCCACTGGGACAACCGGATGGAGTGGATCACCCGCCCCGGCCAGGCACCCGACCTTGCCCTGCGGCTGGGGTTCCGGCAGATCAAGGGCATAGCCGAGGAGGAGGCGCGCTGGGTCACGGGCGCACGGGGGAACGGCTACCTGACGGTGGAAGACGTCTGGCGCCGCGCCGGGGTGGGGCCTGCCACGCTCAGCCGCCTTGCCGAGGCCGATGCCTTCGCCGCGCTGGGCCTGTCACGCCGCGATGCGCTTTGGGCGGCGGCGGCCCTGGCCAAGGACGAACCGCTGCCCCTGTTCGCGGGTGACATCGAGGGCGAGGGGATCATCGAGCCCGCCGTCCGCTTCCGCGAAATGACCACGGGCGAGGCGGTGGTCGAAGATTACGTGTCGATGCGCCTGACGCTGCGCGCCCATCCGATGGCGCTTCTCCGCCCCTGGCTGGACGCTGCCTGACCAGGGGAGCCGTCGCCGGGGGCATCGAACCCCCATCGACGGCGCATCCGCGGGACAGGCAGAAAACGCAACATCTTGGGGATAACGGGGCAAGGATCGGCCATATGCGGGGCGGCCCGGTTGACTCCTGCGGCCCCCGGCGGGAACATCCCCCACCCGACTCGGAAGGGATCCCGTGCGTCTGACCCGCCTGCG
Source organism: Paracoccaceae bacterium (assembly GCA_027484915.1). Classification (GTDB taxonomy): domain Bacteria; phylum Pseudomonadota; class Alphaproteobacteria; order Rhodobacterales; family Rhodobacteraceae; genus Tabrizicola. The sequence continues at coordinate 34,132 of JAIXSA010000026.1, forward strand.
CCTCAACGGCTTCAAAAGCTTTGTCGACCCCACGGATCTGGTGATCCACGAGGGGCTGACCGGCGTGGTCGGCCCCAACGGCTGCGGCAAGTCGAACCTGCTGGAAGCGCTGCGCTGGGTCATGGGCGAAAACCGCCCCAGCGCGATGCGCGGCGGCGGGATGGAAGACGTGATCTTCAACGGCCCAGCCCCCCCGGGAGCACGGCACTTTGCCGAGGTC
>JAIXSA010000025.1 GCA_027484915.1 Paracoccaceae bacterium
CGGCGGGCCTGGGTGACATAAAGGAAGCGAACGCCTAAGGTTTCGGCCGCACGGGCAAGTGCGGACGCGAGGGCCTGGATGCCGTCGGTAACAGCCCAGACGCCTTGGGCTTCGGCCTGCCAGACGAGGGACAGAACGGCGGGGGTGTGGGCGGGGCGCCCGCCGACGTAGGTTGCGTAGCGACCGAAAAGCTGGCGCAGGCGCGGGTTCTTGAAGAATTGGGAAAGCCAGCGATCAAGGGTCATGCCGGGAAGGAGGGCGGGCCAGAGTTTGGGTTGGGCGAAGGTGGTGCGGGCGATGGCCGTCAGGTCGGGCTTGGCCGCGCGCATGACGGGGTGTTCGAAGGCGTCGTAGAGCGCGCGGGCGGCGGCGTCGAAGCGGGCGAAGCCCTGCGCCTCGCGGTCGCCGGCGAAAGCGCGGACGGCTTCGATGTTTGCGTCCCGGTCGGGGAAAAGGTCGAGGGGGCCGCTGTCCGGCCACCAGTGGCGGGCAAGGCGGGGGAGGCGGGTGACCGCGACCTCGGCCTCGGTCGTGGTGCCGGCCAAGGCGAAGAGGGCGTCGACCTCGGCCTTCAGGGTCAGGACAGTGGGGCCCATCGCGGCTGGTCCGGCATCAGTTGCGCGGGCGCGGGCCTTGCCGCCGGGGGACTCTGCCGCCTCGACCACGGTGACGCGGCAACCGCCCGACGCAAGGCGGATGGCGGCCGCCAGCCCGCCCATTCCCGCGCCGATCACGACCGCGCGGGGCGGGGTCTTGCTGTCGGGGGAGGGCATCGTTCCGGCCTCTTGTCAGTTTATCGTGACAACATAGTGTAAATTCAAGTTTACACATGCCGGTCGCAATGCCAAACTGAATCGACAGGCCAGCGCAATGGTCGTTGGGTAAAGGAGTCTTCCCCGTGCCGTTCGCCGAACGTATCGAAAAGGCTCTTCATGACAGCCTTTCCCCGCTGAACCGCAAGGACGCCCCACCGAAACTGTCGGCGGCGATCCCCTATGGCGTCTTCCCCGGCGGGGCACGAATCCGGCCGACAATCCTGCTGGCAGTCGCCGCGGCCTGTGGCGACGACCGCCCCGAGGTCAGCACCTCGGCTGCCGTGGCGCTGGAACTGATCCATTGTGCGAGCCTGGTGCATGACGATTTGCCCGCCTTTGACGACGCGGACCTGAGGCGCGGCAAGCCGAGCCTGCATCGCGCCTTCAGCGAACCCTTGGCAGTGCTGGCGGGCGACAGTTTGATCATCCTTGCCTTCGAGGTGCTCGCGCGGGCGGGGCACCATGCCCCCGACCGGGCGCTTGCATTGACGGCCATCCTTGCGCGGCACGCGGGCGCTCCGTTTGGCATCTGCGCGGGGCAGGCCTGGGAAAGCGAGTCGAAGGTCGACCTTCTGGCCTATCACCGCGCGAAGACGGCCGCGCTTTTTGTGGCGGCAACCCAGATGGGCGCGCTGGCGGCGGGACAGGAGGCCGAGCCCTGGGCCGACCTTGGCGACCGGATTGGTGCTGCCTTCCAGGTGGCGGACGACCTGAAGGATGCGCTGCTGACCAGCGACCAGACCGGCAAGCCCGCAGGCCAGGATGCGGCGCATCTGCGGCCCAATGCTGTGGCCTCGATGGGGGTCGAGGGGGCGCTGGCGCATATGAAGGACATCCTTTCGGGGGCAATCTCGTCGATCCCGTCCTGTCCGGGCGAGGCGATGCTGGCCAATCTGGTCACCGCCTATGCGCGCAAGATGACCGTCCTGCCCGAGGCTGCGGCCAGATGAACGCCGAGCCGCGCCCGCCGCCCGCGCGGCCCGAGGCGCTGGGGTTCCTGACCCGTCTGGCGCTGTCGCCGCGATTTCACAAGCTGGCCGCAAAGGTGCCGGGCCTGCGCTGGAAGGCCAGGACCGAGGGGGCGGAGCTCTTCTCCATCCTGTCGGGGTTCGTGCAGTCGCAGGCATTGGTGGCGCTGGTCGAGGGGCGGGTGCTGCACTTCCTTGCCTCGGGTCCCATGACGACCGAAGACCTGTCGCGCCGCTGCGCGATCCCGCCCGCCCCGTTGCGCGTGCTTCTGCAGGCCGGGGCGGCGCTGAAGCTTCTGTCGGGCGACCGCAAGGACCGCTGGCACCTGGCGCCACGCGGGGCGGCCTTCCTGACCGTGCCGGGGCTGGAGCCGATGGTGCGGCATCACCACGTGCTGTACGGCGATCTGTCGGATCCGCTGGCCTTCTTCCGGGGGCAGACGGAAACGCAGCTGGCAGGCTTCTGGCCCTATGTTTTCGGACCCTTGGCGCAAGAGGATGCGGGGCTGGCCGCGCGCTATAGCCGGTTGATGGCGGAAAGCCAGATCCTGGTGGCGGCGGATACGCTGCGTCTCGTCAGCCTGACACAATCGCGGCACCTGCTGGACGTGGGCGGCGGAACCGGGGCCTTCCTGGCCGAAGTGGGCACGTCCTATCCGCAGCTTACCCTGTCGCTCTTCGACATGCCGGCGGTGCTGGCGGCGGTTCCCTCGGCGCTGCGCACGCGCTTGCGGCTTTGCCCCGGCGACTTCCGCGCCGACCCCTTCCCGGACGGGCCTGATACGATCAGCCTGATCCGGGTGCTCTACGATCATGCAGATGCAAGCGTCGCGACCCTGATCGCCAAGGTTTTCAACGCATTGCCTTCGGGCGGGCGCATCGTGATCTCGGAGCCGATGTCGGGTGGAGACCGGCCAGACCCAGCCACCGACGTCTACTTTGCGATCTACACCCTTGCGATGCGGACCGGTCGGACCCGGTCGGCGGCGGAAATCGGAAGCCTTCTGAATGCAACCGGTTTCACCGAAATCCGCCTGCGGCAGGGGGATCGGCCCTATGTGACCTCGGCCGTGACAGCCGTGAAACCGTGACAAGTGGCGGTTTTTTCGAACTTGTTCCCTCATATGCCAAAAATGTGTCCATTTAGTTTGACATCCTAAACTGTCAGTCTAGACTTACACATAGTGCGAAGCTCGCACCGATTCAGGAAGGCTGCACGTTCGTGGATACCAATGCCGTCATCCTCTCTGGCCCCCAATCCCTTGAACTGGGCACGGTCGGACTGAAGGCGCCGGTGTCTGGTGACGTCGTCGTCCAGGTGCGGCATTCGGGGATTTCCACGGGGACCGAGAAGCTGTTCTGGCTGGGCACGATGCCGCCCTTCCCGGGAATGGGCTATCCGCTGGTGCCGGGCTACGAAAGCTTTGGCGAGGTGGTGGAGACCTGTGGTGTGACCGGCCTTGCGGTCGGCGACCACGTCTTCGTGCCGGGTGCCAACTGCTATGAGGGTGGGGTGCGCGGGCTGTTTGGCGGGGCCTCTGCCGTGCTGGTGTCGCCGGCGGCGCGGGTCGCGAAGCTGGACGCCGGATACGGCGCAGAGGGCGCGCTTCTGGCGCTTGCCGCGACGGCCTATCACGCACTGGCCGGTGGGCCGCTGCCGGATCTGATCATCGGACATGGAACGCTGGGTCGTCTTATGGCCCGGATTGCGCTGACGATGGGCGGCCAGCCTGTCGTCTGGGAGATCGATGCGGCGCGTCATTCTGGTGCTGAGGGCTATCAGGTCATCGCGCCGGAAAATGACGCGCGCCGCGATTACCGGGTCATCATGGATGCCTCGGGGGCCGCTGGCCTGCTGGATACGCTGGTCCCTCGCCTGGCCAAGGGCGGCGAGGTCGTGCTGTGCGGCTTCTACACCGCCCCGATCAGTTTCGCCTTCCCGCCCGCCTTCATGAAGGAACTGCGCCTGCGCATCGCCTCGGAATGGCAGCCCGCCGATCTGGAGGCGACGCGCCGCTTGATGGACGACGGGCACCTTTCGCTGGACGGGCTTATCACGCACCGCGCCAGCGCCGTTGATGCCGGGGCGGCCTATGAGACCGCTTTCACCGACCCGACCTGTCTGAAGATGATTCTGGATTGGAGTGCCGCTGCATGACCGAAGTTCCCAATCTGAAGGACTTTGACACCCGCTTGAGGGATGAAGCCGCGATAGAGCCGTCGCTTGAAATCCCGCAGGACCCGCCGTCGAAGAAGACGCAGATCATCGCGATCTATGGCAAGGGCGGGATTGGCAAGTCGTTCACGCTCGCGAACCTCAGCCACATGATGGCCGAGATGGGCAAGCGCGTGCTCTTGATCGGCTGTGATCCGAAGTCGGATACGACCTCGCTTCTGTTCGGTGGCAAGGCTTGCCCGACGATCATCGAGACCTCGACCCGCAAGAAGCTGGCCGGGGAAGAGGTGAAGATCGGCGACGTCTGCTTCAAGCGCGGCGGCGTCTTCGCGATGGAACTGGGTGGCCCGGAGGTCGGTCGCGGGTGCGGCGGGCGCGGGATCATCCACGGCTTCGAGCTTCTGGAAAAGCTGGGGTTCCACGACTGGGACTTCGACTATGTGCTGCTGGACTTCCTGGGAGACGTGGTCTGTGGCGGGTTCGGCCTGCCGATTGCCCGCGACATGGCGCAGAAGGTGATCGTGGTCGGGTCCAATGACCTGCAGTCGCTGTATGTCGCGAATAACGTCTGCTCGGCGGTAGAATACTTCCGGAAGCTCGGCGGGAACGTCGGCGTCGCAGGGCTGGTCATCAACAAGGATGACGGCACGGGCGAGGCTGCGGCCTTTGCCAAGGCGGTGAACATTCCGGTGCTGGCCTCGATCCCGGCGGATGACGACCTGCGGCGGAAATCGGCGAATTATCAGATCGTTGGGTCGAATGCGACGCAGTGGGGTCCGCTGTTCGAGATCCTGGCGAATGCGGTCGCCGATGCGCCTCCGCTGCGGCCGAAGCCTTTGACGCAGGATGGCCTTCTGGGCCTGTTCGATGCCGAAACGACGGGGTCGAACTTCGTGCTTGAGCCTGCCTCGGACGCCGACATGCGGGGGTCCTTTGCCGCCGTGAAACCCAGCCTGGAAGTGGTCTACGACAATGTTTGACCTCGACGCCCTTGCCAAGATCGAAGAAGCGCTGAAGGCGCGGGAGGGTCGCAAGTGACCGACCTCGCCCCCACTCCTTCTGTCGACGGGATGGGCTGCCACGCAGGTGCGGGGCAGATGGCGGAGGCTGCGCGGGCGGCTGGGAATTCCGAAGTGCTGGACCGTTACGCGGCCGACTATCCGCAAGGTCCGCATGACAAGCCGCAGTCGATGTGCCCGGCGTTCGGCTCGCTGCGCGTCGGGTTGAGGATGCGGCGTGTGGCGACGGTGCTGTCGGGGTCGGCCTGCTGCGTTTATGGCTTGAGCTTTGTGTCCCATTTTTATGGGGCTCGGCGGTCGGTCGGGTATGTGCCGTTCAACTCCGAGACGCTGGTGACTGGCAAGCTCTTCGAGGACATCCGCGACGCGGTGCATGAGCTGGCGGACCCGGATCGCTATGATGCGGTGGTGGTGACGAACCTGTGCGTGCCGACGGCGTCGGGCGTGCCGCTGCGGCTGTTGCCGAATGAAATCAACGGTGTGCGGATCATCGGGATCGACGTGCCGGGCTTTGGTGTCCCGACCCATGCCGAGGCGAAGGATGTGCTGGCCGGGGCGATGCTGGCCTATGCGCGGTCCGAGATCGAGGCGGGGCCGGTGGCGGCTCCGGCGCAAGGGCGCAGCGACCGTCCGACGGTCACGCTTCTGGGCGAGATGTTCCCGGCTGATCCGATGATGATCGGCGCGATGCTGGCCCCGATGGGACTTGCTGCCGGACCGGTGGTGCCGTGCCGCGAGTGGCGCGAGCTTTATGCCGCTTTGGACAGTGGCGTCGTGGCGGCGATCCATCCGTTCTACACGGCGGCGATCCGTGAGTTCCAGGCGGCGGGTCGGAAGATCGTCGGGAGTGCTCCGGTGGGGCATGACGGGACGATGGAGTGGCTGGCGGCCATTGGCGACGCTTACGGTGTGGCAGCTGGCCAAGTGGCGGCGGCGCAGAATGCGTTCGGGCCTGCGATCAAGGGGGCCCTGGCGGCCAACCCGATCAAGGGGCGGATCACGCTGTCGGGCTATGAGGGCTCGGAGCTGCTGGTCGCGCGGCTGCTGATCGAAAGCGGCGCGGAAGTGCCTTACGTCGGCACGGCCTGCGCGCGGAATGAATGGTCGCAAGCGGACCGCGAGTGGCTGGAGGCCAAGGGCTGCGTGGTGAAATACCGCGCGAGCCTGGAGGACGACCTGGCCGCGATGGAGGCGTTCAAGCCGGACCTCGCCGTTGGGACGACCCCCGTCGTGCAGAAGGCGAAGGAAAAGGCTATCCCCTCGCTTTACTTCACGAATCTGATTTCTGCGCGGCCCCTGATGGGACCGGCGGGGGCTGGGTCGCTGGCTCAGGTGGTGAACGCCGCGTTGGGCAACAAGACCCGGATGGAGGGCATGAAGGCCTTTTTCGAAGGGGTCGGCTCGGGCGATACTTCGGGCATCTGGGAAGGTGCTCCGAACCTGCGCCCCGATTTCCGGGCGATCCACCAGAAGAAACTCGACAAGGCGGCCAAGGCTGCCAAAGCCGAGGAGATGATCTGATGCTGGTGCAGGATCATGACCGGGCGGGCGGCTACTGGGGGGCGATCTATGCCTTCTGTGCGGTCAAGGGCCTGCAGGTCGTCATCGACGGGCCGGTCGGGTGTGAGAACCTGCCGGTGACGTCGGTCCTGCACTATACAGATGCGCTGCCGCCGCATGAGTTGCCCATCGTGGTGACCGGCTTGGGCGAGGGCGAGATGACTTCGGGGACTGAGTCCTCGATGGCGCGGGCCTGGAAGACTTTGGACCCGGCTTTGCCTGCCGTGGTCGTGACGGGGTCGATTGCCGAGATGATCGGCGGGGGTGTCACGCCGCAAGGGACAAATATTCAGCGGTTCCTGCCGCGCACCATCGACGAGGATCAGTGGCAGTGTGCCGACAGGGCGATGACCTGGATCTTCACCGAGTTCGGAATGACCAAGGGGCGGATGCCGCCGGAAGCGC
>JAIXSA010000109.1 GCA_027484915.1 Paracoccaceae bacterium
CCGCGCCGTCGACCGTCACCGGGCCTTCGATGGTGAAGAGGTCGAGGATGGGGGGATAGGGCGAGCCTTCGGGCTGGACGAAGGCATAGCCGAAGCGGGAGAGCAGCGCCTCTTGCGTGGGGCCATCGGCCCAGACGGCGAGGCGGCGGCGGGTGTTGAACACGATCTGGCGCAGGTCGTCGAGGCCGTGGACATGATCGGCGTGGGAATGGGTGTAGAGCACACCGTCGAGCGTGCCGATGCCGGCGTCGAGCAGTTGCTCGCGCATGTCGGGCGAGGTGTCGATCAGGACGCGGGTCACCCCCCCGGTTGTCTCGCGGGTGACAAGCATCGAGCAGCGGCGGCGACGGTTCTTCGGGTTTGTCGGGTCGCAGTCGCCCCAGACATTGCCAAGACGGGGAACCCCGCCCGAGGAGCCGCAGCCGAGGATGGTGAAGGTAAGCTTTGCCATCACGCGGCCTTTGCCGCACGCGCGGCGCGGGGAAAGAGGCGGTCGAAGTTGGCGGTGGTACGGGCCGCGAAGGCCTCGACGCTGAGGCCGAAGACGGGGGCAAGGGCGCGTGCGGTGTGGGCGACGTAGGCGGGTTCGTTCCGCTTGCCACGGAAGGGCGGCGGGGCGAGGTAGGGGCTGTCGGTTTCCAGGATCAGCCGGTCAAGCGGGGCCTTCGCGAAGATGTCGCGGAGGTCCTGGCTTTTCGGGAAGGCCGCGATGCCGGAGATCGAGAGGGTGAAGCCCATCTCCAGCGCGGCCTCGGCCAGACGCGGGCCGGAGGAGAAGCAGTGCATGACGCAAGAGTAGGATTTGCGCGCCATGCCTTCGGCGAGGATCGCCTCCATGTCGGCGTCGGCGTCGCGGGAGTGGATGATCAGCGGCAGGCCGGTCTCCTGCGCGGCTTCGATGTGGAGACGGAGGCTGGTTTGCTGGATCGCTTTCGAGTCAGCCGTGTAGTGGTAGTCCAGACCAGTCTCGCCGATACCGACGAATTTCGGATGGCGGGCAAGGGTCATCAGCTCTTCGACGCTGGTCAGGGGTTCTTCGGCGGCGCTCATCGGGTGGGTGCCCGCGGCGTAGAAGACCTGTGCGTGTGCCTCGGCCAAGGCGCGGACCTTGGGTTCGTTGCGCAGACGCGTGCAGATCGTGACCATGCGGTTCACCCCGGCGGCCTTGGCGCGGGCGAGGATCGCTTCGGTTTCCTGGATCAGGTCGGGAAAGTCGAGGTGGCAGTGGCTGTCGACCAGGTCAAGTTCGGATGTCATGCGGGTTACCTCAGGGCGAGGCTCCCCGCCGTCTCGTCGACCTTCAGGAGCATATCCATCAGAAGCGCGGCAGGGTCAAGGTTGACCGCCTTGCCGCGGCGGGCGCGGGCAGAAAGGTCGCCGGCGAGGTCGGCCCAGGCGCGGGCGGCAACGGGATGCGGGGTGAGGCGGTGGAGGAGCTGGGGTTCGTTCGGGGCGGCCTCGGGCGGGGTCTGGCCGGTCGCGCCGAAACGGGCGAGGCGGGCGAGGAAGAGGTCGATCAGGGTCACGACAAGGTCGAAGGTCTCGGCCGCGCCGCGTGCGGCGGCGAGGTCGGCCAGCGCCAGGGCCTGGGGGCGGTCGAGCCGTGGAAGTGTCGAGAAAAGGCGGGTGAGGGCGGTGTAGAGCTTGAGGCCGTCGAGGTTGGTCAGGCGGAAGGCCTCGCCCACGGACCCGCCGGAAAGTTCGGCCAGGGCGGTCCGGTCTTCGGGCGCGACATCGCCCCCGGCTTGGGTCAGGGCATCGGCCAGGTCCTGCGGGGCGAGGGGGGTGAGGCGCAGCTCGCGGCAGCGGGAGCGGATGGTGGGCAAAAGCCGGGCGGGTTGGTGGGCGATGAGAAAGAGGGTGACGTTGGGCGGGGGCTCTTCGAGGAGCTTCAGGAGCGCGTTGGCGGCGGCGGGGTTCATCTCGTCCACGGCGTCGATGATCGCTGTGCGGCGACCGCCGTCTGCGGCGGAGAGGGAGAAGAAGGACTTCATCTTCCGCACCTCGTCGACCGAGATGACCTGGGAGAGGGCGGTCTCCTTTTCGTTCGGGCCGCGGCGGAGGAGGAAATGTCGCGGCTCGGCCAGCTGGAGGAGGCGGCGGGCGACGGGGTGGGTGTCGGGGACATCCAGCGTCTCGGGCGGGGGGGCGGCGAACATGCCGCCGTCGTCCTCGGGCGTGGCCAGCAGGAACCGGGCGAGACGCCAGGCGAGGGTGGCCTTGCCGACCCCTTTGGGGCCGGTCAGCATCCAGGCGTGGTGCAGGCGGCCGGAATTGAAGGTCCGCAGGAACTCGGCCTGGGGTTCGGCGTGGCCAAAGAGGGCCTGCGTCTCGCGCGGGTGGGGGGCGCCTTCCAGGCGGTCGGGCTCGGGCAGGGGGTCTTTCTCGGCCATGCGGGGAGATTGCACGGGGGAGGGGGGAAGGGGAAGGGGGTGCGGGCTGCCCACGCGCGGCGCCGGTCGCAGGTCGAGTGAAGTCAATGGGTTGGCTGTGGGCGTTAGGGAAGGATTCAGGATGTTCCCTCATGTTGGGGATCTTGGTGGAGGCGCCCTTGGTGGAGGACGGCGCTGGAACGCGCCGGCGCTGCGGCAGTTGTCAGCCAAGGCCGCCCGACGTGGCGCAGGCGGGCAGGGGGTGGCATGGCAGGCGCCGAGGCGACGGGAGAGCGGTCATGAAGCCAAGGATTACGTTGATCACGCTTGGGGTGGCGGACCTTGAGCGGTCGGTCGCCTTCTACCGCGATGGGCTTGGGTTACCGACCGAGGGGATCGTCGGGCGCGAATTCGAACATGGCGCGGTGGTCTTCTTCCCGCTTGCGGGCGGGTTGAAGCTTGCACTTTGGGCCCAAAGGGACCTTGCGCATGACACCGGGCTTGCCGTGGAGCCGGTATCGCCCACGGCGATGTGCCTGGCGCACAACGTCCTCCGGCGCGAGGAGGTCGATACGGTGATGGC
>JAIXSA010000152.1 GCA_027484915.1 Paracoccaceae bacterium
CGGTGTTCAACAGCCGCGCGCGCGTCAAGTTCACGATGTCGGGCGAAACCGATACCGGCCTTACCGTTGGCGCCGAGTTCCGCGCGAACGACGCAGCTGGAGCCGCGTCGGGCACCGCAGGTTCGGTCTTCGTCTCGGGTGGCTTCGGCAAGCTGTCCATGGGCGATGTGGATGGTGCTGTGAACGCCGCTGTCGGTCAGGTTTCCGGCGTCGGCTACACTGGTTTGGATGACCGGAACGAAATCCGGTACCTCGGCAATGGCGGAAATAATTTCGGTTTTGCAACCACCAACGATCCTTCGGTACTGTACGAATTCTCGACGGGTGCGTTCACCGTCTACCTTTCGGCGACAAATCCTTCGGGGACCGGTGACGCCATCGGTGTTGGTGCAAAGTACACCGCCGGCAACTTCACTGTCTCGATCGGCCATGAACAGTTGGATCTCGACGCATTCACTTGGAAGCACACCGCGATCGGTGCATCGGCTGCACTGGGCGCTGTGACGCTGAAAGCGGTCTACGGTCACACGACCGAGGACGCTCCGATTGAGTACGACCAATACGCCGTGTCTGCAGACTACACCACCGGCGCGCTGACGCTGACTGCGTTCATCTCGGATACCGAGGATTTCGCCTCCACGATCCATCCTGACTCGGCCAAATCCGGCCAGCACTATGGGGTTGGTGCGTCTTATGATTTGGGCGGCGGCGCTTCTGTCGCAGGCGGCTACGTCAAGGACCGGACCGATGACGAGGATGCGATCGACCTCGGCCTGAAGTTCTCGTTCTGATCCAACCGGATTGGACGACCGGAAAGAGCGGGCCCTGCGCCCGCTCTTTTCATTTTGCGCAGGAGGCTGTGGCGTTGGCGACACTGCCGGATCCAATCTGCGACGACTGATGAGCGGAGCGTTGCAAACGATTTCGTGATATTGTCTTTCGCATTTACTGTTATTTTTCGATAGGTTCCACAATGCTAAAGTTGCTCGTAACGACCGCCCTCATTGCCGCCACCGCCGGCATGGCTTCCGCAGACGTAACCCTTAGCGGCGACGCCCGGATGGGTATCGTCGACGACTTCGGCGATGTCGGCCCGGTGTTCAACAGCCGTGCCCGTGTCAAGTTCACGATGTCGGGTGAAACCGATACCGGCCTTACCTTTGGCGCCGAGTTCCGCGCGAACGACGCAGCTGGAGCCGCGTCGGGCACCGCAGGTTCGGTCTTCGTCTCGGGTGGCTTCGGCAAGCTGTCGATGGGTGACGTCGACGGCGCATCCCACGCTGCTGCTGGCAATGTCGATGGCGTTGGCCTGACCGGTCTGGGCGACCTGAACGAAATCGCCTTCCTGGGTGACGGCGGTGCGGACGAAGTCCTGTTCGACGCGCGCTTCGCCGGCTCGGAACCGATCTCGGGCGATCCGTCGATCCTCTACGAATACACCACCGGCAGCCTGTCGCTCTATGCGTCGGCCAACCAACTGAACTTCGTACTTCCGGTTTCGGGCACCGACTCCAAGCGCAGCATCGGCGTCGCCGCTGCTTACACCATGGGCAACTACAAGCTCTCGCTGGGCTACGACATGGTCAAGGTTGGGATTGGTGTCACCACCTGGGACATCGACCAGGTCACCGTGGGTGCTGATGCAACCCTCGGCGCCATCGTCCTGAAAGCCCGGTACGCAACCGGCGCTGCCGACGGTTCGAACGGCTTTGCGCAGGACAACGATCAGTGGGCCATCTCGGGCACCTACACGATGGACGCTCTGGCGCTGACCGCATTTGTGTCCAGCCGGGACTTCTCCCAGGCAGGCATCTCGATTGTCGAACGTGAAGGCTACGGTATCGGTGCCTCTTACGATCTGGGCGGCGGCGCGAAAGTCGTTGCTGGCTACGCCAAGAACAAGACGGCCGACACCAACGCTCTCGACCTCGGTCTGTCCTTCTCGTTCTGATCCAACCGGATTGGACGACCGGAAAGAGCGGGCCCTGCGCCCGCTCTTTTCTTTTCGGCCTGCGCGGTTACGTTGCCCGCAAATGGGGGACGACATGGCACTGGTAGACATCGCGGAACGGTTGCGCGCGGCAGAGCGGGCGGCGGGGCGGGCCGAAGGGTCGGTCCGGCTGATCGCCGTGTCCAAGGTCCAGCCAGCCGAAAGGGTCGAGGCGGTCCTCCAGCAGGGCCACCGCGTCTTTGGCGAGAATTACGTGCAAGAGGCGCAGGGGAAATGGCCCGCCTGGCGCGACCGGTTCGGGCCTTTGGAACTGCACATGATCGGTCCGTTGCAGACCAACAAGGCCAAGGTCGCGGTTGACCTGTTCGACGCGATCCACACGCTGGACCGCCCCTCGCTGGCGCAAAAGCTTGCCGGGCTCGGTCAGGCCAGGGGCAGCTTGCCGCAGCTTTTCGTGCAGGTGAACACCGGGGCCGAGCCGCAGAAGGCTGGCGTCCTCCCCGCCGATCTGCCGGGGTTCCTGCGCGATTGCCGCGCGATGGACCTGTCGCCCGTCGGCCTGATGTGCATCCCGCCCGAGGGCGAGGACTCCACCCCGCATTTCGCCATGCTGGCGCGCATCGCCGCCGATCACGGGCTGTCAGGTCTGTCGATGGGGATGAGCGGCGATTTCGAAGCCGCCGTGGCGCATGGCGCGACCCATGTCCGCGTCGGAAGCGCGATCTTTGGCGCGCGGACCTATCCCGCATCGTAGGGTGCGCTACAGCGCACCGCGCCTTTGGGGAAAGCGGTTAATCGATCCTGAACGCCCGCGGCCAAGCCTTTGATTTTCTTGGGTCCGAAAAACTGCCCGCGCGCGGCGCGCTACATCAGCCAGACCCGTGCATAGGGCGGAAGCACGACCTGCCCGTCATGCGGCTGGACCGGGGCCTCGGACAGGGCGTCCCACATCCGGGCCGCCCCCAGCCCCCGCACCCACCCCTCCGGCAGGGTCTGCCAGTGTTCGGTGAAGTTGAAGAGCCCCAGCAGGACCCCCGTCGGCGCGACCCGCTGGACCGCCAGCACCGCATCGTTCCCCGACCCCACCACCCGTACCGGGTGGGTCGCATGCAGCGCCTCGGTCGCCCGTCGCCGTGCCAGGATGTGCCGCACCCCCCGGAAGACGCGGGCCGATGGGGTGTCCCTGGTCTCCCGCCCCTCTGCCGCCGCCCAGTCCATCCGCGGGCGGTGGACCCATCGGCTGTCATGGGCGTGGTGGGAGTTCGCCAGGTAGCCGTAGTCGTTCGTCAGGGCGAGTTCATCGCCCATGTAGATCAGCGGAATGCCGCCCCAGGCCGCGATCAGCGCGTGCCCCATCAGGATGCGCTGCACCGCAAGGTCCGCCTCTGCCGCGTCCCGCGCCGTCTCCAGCCCGGCCAGCGACGCGAACGACCCCGAGATCCGCTTGTCCCCCGTCAGCGGATTGACCTGGAACAGCGCCCCCTTCGCGAAGGTGCCGGGGAACGACCCTTCGTAGAAGTCCGACAGGAAGTTCCGGTGGGCATGCCCCGACAACCCCACGGCGGCCGCATCCTCGTCCGTCACCGCCCAGCCGATGTCGTCGTGGCAGCGGATATAGGTCGCGTAGGTGGCGTTCGTCAGCCGGTCCGGGAAATGGGTCGCCAGGACATGGGTCATCAACCGGGTGTCGCGGGTGGCAAGCGAGGACCAGAACTGCACCATCAGGCTGTTGTGATAGGCGAGGTTGCCTTCCTTCCCGTCATGCTTGCCGCGCCCCAGATAGGGCAGCATCTCGGCCGGGGCGACGATGGCCTCTTCCAGGTGGATCACCGCCGCGCTGGCGATCCGGCTGCACGCCCGCAGCGCCTGGAGGATCATGTGGACCTCCGGCTCGGACTGGCAGCGGGTACCCAGGCGCTTCCACATGAAGGCCACCGCGTCCAGCCGCAGGACATCGACCCCCTTGTTGGCCAGGAACAGCATGACCTCGACGATTTCCAGGAACACCGCCGGATTGGCCCAGTTCAGGTCCCACTGGTGTTCGTTGAAGGTGGTCCAGACCCATTTCCCGATGGCGGGGTAATGGGTGAAATTGCCCGGCGCGTTGTCGGGGAAGACCTCGACCAGGGTCTGTTCGTACATGGTCGGCATGTCGGGCGTATCAAACATCAGATAATGATCCTGATACTTCGGATCGCCCTTCGCCGCCTTCTTCGCCCAGGCGTGCTCCTTCGCGGTGTGGTTCAGCACCAGGTCCACGCACAGCGACATCCCCCGCGCGCGCAGGGCGGCGCTGACCGCCTCGAAATCCGCCATCGTCCCGAAATCCGGGTTGATCTGGCGGTAATCCATCACCGAATAGCCCCCATCCGAGTCACCCGGACGGGGCTTCAGGCAGGGCATCAGGTGGACATAGGTGATCCCGAGGTCTGTCAGATAATCCAGCTTGTCCAGCACGCCCTGCAGCGACCCGTTGAACCGGTCAATGTAGAAAACGTAGCCTGCCATGTCCGGGCGCTGGAACCAGTCGGGCTCCAGGTCGCGCTGAAGGTCCAGCCGCTTAAGGTCCTCGGGCCGGTCGGCCCAGCCCTTGCGCAGGACCTTGAACAGCTTGTCTCGGAACACCGGGTAGTTGGGGTGGGTGCCGTACAGCGCCTCAAGCATCGGGAAGAGATCGGGCGTGGAGCGAGCAAGCCGCAGGTCGAAGACCTCGTCATCCACGTTGCGTCGTTCCGGCATCGAATCCCCCTGAATTTGGCGCAGATTATGCAATCCAAAGCGTTTCGGAAAGGGTCTACGGGCGGATTACCAGACGGGTCTGATGGGTGATGCGCGGGGCGATCCAGTGAAGGTCGCGGCGCGACACGGCGACACAACCCGCCGTGGGTGCCCCGGGGCGACGCCATTGGTGCAGGAAGATCGCCGAGCCGCGCCCCGGTTCGGCTTGGGGCCAGTTCCAGTCGGTAAGGATCACCAGATCATACATCGGGTCGGCGCGCCGAAGGAGTTCGTGGCTGAAGCGGTGGGGCGCGCGGACCATGAGGTTGTAGTCCACGTCCCGTGGATCGTCCGACCAGAGATCAGACGGCCCGATCGGCAGCGCCCAGTCGGCGGGGCGGGTGATCCGGTCGGGGCGATAGAGCATCCCGACCAGCCGGTGCACCCCAGCGGGCGTCGCCCCGTCACCCTCGCGCTTGGCCTTTGCGGAAATGACCCCGCCACGTCCCAGAGAACAGGGAAAGCGGCGGCCCCGGAAGAGAAGGCCCATCGGGGTCACGACAAGATCGGTGGCTTTGTGCATCGGGTGGTCCTTTGCCGACATTCTGGCATGCGGTGAAGGCGGGGGGAACATGCGAGCCGCGCGGCGGTTTCGCGCAGACATCGATAGGAGAATCGCGATGGAACCGGACCTGAGGCAGACGATCCTGGACCTGGAAACAGCGTTCTGGAACGCGATGCGCGACAAGGACGGCGCGGCGGCGGCCAAGCTTTGCGGCGATACGGTGGTCGCGACCAATGCCCAGGGGGTCATGACGCTATCCCCGGCAAAGATGGGAACGATGACCGAGGAAGGGGCCTGGACCCTGGACCGTTTCAGCTTCAGCGATGTCCACGTGACCTCGCCTTCGCCGGACGTGGCGGTCATCGGCTACCTCGTTGAGCAGTCCGTGACGCGGGAAGGCCAGAACAAGACCTATTCGGCGGCAGAGTGTTCGACCTGGGTCCACGACGGCGAGGGCTGGCGCTGCCACGCCCATTGTGAGTCAGCGCTACAGCAGGTGGCCTGACTTCGTCGCCTTCGTCGCCAGGTAGGCGCGGTTTTCGGCCGTCTCGCCCACCTGCAGCGGGACACGTTCGACTACGTGCAAACCGCAGCTTTCCATCATCGCCAGCTTCTTGGGGTTGTTGGTCAGCAGCCGGACCGACGCAAAGCCGAGTTTGCGGAGGATCTCGGCCCCAAGACGGAAGTCGCGCTCATCGTCCTCAAACCCCAGCCGGTGGTTGGCCTCGACCGTGTCGAAGCCCTGGTCCTGCAGGGAATAGGCGCGCATCTTGTTGGCAAGGCCGATCCCCCGCCCCTCCTGGTTGAGGTACAGAAGGACACCGGCCCCTTCTTGCCCCATCTGCGCCAACGCTGCGCGCAGTTGCGGGCCACAGTCGCATTTCAGCGATCCCAGCACGTCCCCTGTGAAACAGGCGGAATGCAGGCGCGCGAGAACGGGCTTCGATCGATCGGGGCGGCCGATCTCGATGGCGTAATGCTCTTCGCCGCCATCGTCAGGGCGGAAGATGTGGACGCGACCAGCCGAAGAGGCGACGAGGGGAACGCGGGCCGAGACGACCTCGTCCATCGGCGGCAGGGCGGCCAGGGCGGGGGCGATCTGGTCAAGGACAAGAAGGGTCAGGCCATGCGTCCCGGCCAGGGTCAGCGCGTCCCGCACCGGAACCAGCAGGGCGGCGGGCAGCAGATGCGCGGTCTTCGCCAGACCCAGCGCCGCGCGGGCCAGATCGGGCGCACCGTCGCGCAGGGATTGCAGCGGTCCCTTCATCGGGGTCCGCAGATCATCCGCCGGGTCGGCCACGGCCCGCAGCCAGCCGATGTCGGCGTCCACGGGTGGCACGATGCGTGCGAGGTCCCCGTCATAGGCGCGGGCCTTCAACGTGGTGGCACGCCGCTCGGTGATGGCCAGGACCGGCGCCCCAAAGCCGCGCAGGTCCGCAAGGCGGGCAGCGTCCAGCGTCTCGACCGCCGCCACCAGCGCAGCGCCATCCGTTCCGCACAGCACGACCGGAACCCCCATGCGCAGATCGGCACGGGCGCGGGTCAGGCGTTCGGGGATGGTCAGTCCAAGCGACATATCCCCTATCTAGGCCGCATTGGCCACCGGCGGAAGCCTTTGCGCATCGCCCTTGCGGACGATTTCTATTGTCCCCGGCCCCCGACCCGCGCCAGTCTGATGGCAAACCCGACAGGAGTCAGATGCGATGAACGCCCCCTCCCGCCCCGCCCACCGCCCAGTCTGGATCAGCGCCGACAGCGGCGATTTCGAGCTGTTCAAGGCCCAGGTCGCACAACGCACCAGGGTCGAGGACGTGCCGCAGGCGGTAGATGTCGTGCAGAACATTCCGATCTACAGCGGCGCCTCCGTGGCCGCCGCGGCCAGCAAGCCGGAGGGCCGTCGGGACCTGACCGCCGAATGGGCCTGGGTCTTTGCCGATGGCCCGGGGATCGTGGTGATCCGCGACGCCTTGCCGGACACCGGGGTGGTGGACCGGGCCACGGCGATCTTCGAGCAGATCATCGCCGAGGAGAAGGCGGCAAACCTGGGCGGCGGCGACCATTTCGCCAAGCCGGGGGCGAACGACCGGATCTGGAACTCGCTGGAGAAGCACTGTCTGGCCGATCCGGCGAACTTCGCGGCCTACTACAGCGCGAATGCCCTGGCGCTGGCGTCCGAGGCCTGGTTGGGCCCGGCCTACCAGATGACGGCGCAGGTCAACCGGGTGAACCCCGGTGGCGCGGCACAGGTGCCGCATCGGGACTATCACCTCGGCTTCATGTCGCCGGACCAGATGGCGCGCTTTCCGGCACATATCCACGGTGTCTCGCCGCTTTTGACGCTGCAAGGCGCGGTGGCACATTGCGACATGGCCGTAGAGACCGGGCCGACGATGATGCTGC
Source organism: Paracoccaceae bacterium (assembly GCA_027484915.1). Lineage (GTDB taxonomy): Bacteria > Pseudomonadota > Alphaproteobacteria > Rhodobacterales > Rhodobacteraceae > Tabrizicola. The sequence continues at coordinate 7,635 of JAIXSA010000152.1, forward strand.
CCTTCTCGCAGCAGTTCCACGAGGGCTACCTTGCCTTCGGGCGCCCCGAGTTCCAGGCGCATTTCGCGCAGCACCACGTGCAGCTGCCGTTGCAGAAGGGCGATGCGCTGTTCTTCAACCCGGCGGTGATGCACGGCGCGGGGACGAACCGGACGGCGGACCGGTTCCGGATGGTGAACCTGCTGCAGGTCTCCTCGGCCTTCGGGCGGGCGATGGAGTCGGTGGACCGCACCCGGATGAGCCGGGCCGTCTTTCCAGTGCTGCGGCAGGGTGGGCCAGGTATCAATGTGGCCAACGTGATCGCAGCCACAGCCGAGGGCTATCCCTTCCCGACCAATCTGGACCGCAATCCCCCCATCGGCGGCCTTGCGCCCCGCACGATGGCCGACTTCCTTGCCCAGGCGGTGCGGGACGGCTGGACCGACGATCAGCTGGATGCGGCGCTGGCTGACCTGTCGCGGAAGAACACCACCTGACGCAATTGAAACATAGGCCACGGAACCGACACGACCGCGTGAGCATTTGGTAGCAAATCTTGCAGCCTTCGTGATCGGGGCGCATCTCAGGGTAAGAAGCAAGGGAGGCACTCATGGCCGGACTGCGGAAGATCCTGCTCGTCGATGACGACGACGACCTGCGCGAGGCGCTGAGCGAACAGCTGGTGATGACCGAGGACTTCGACGTGTTCGAGGCCGGGACCGGTGCGGACGGGATGGAGAAGGTCAAGGCGGGCCTTTTCGACCTGGTGATCCTGGACGTGGGCCTGCCCGACACCGACGGGCGCGAGTTGTGCCGCCGGATGCGCAAGCAGGGCGTCAAGTGCCCGATCCTGATGCTGACCGGCCACGACACCGACAGCGACACAATCCTGGGCCTTGACGCCGGCGCGAACGACTATGTGACGAAGCCCTTCAAGTTCCCCGTCCTTCTTGCCCGCATCCGCGCGCAACTGCGGACGCATGAACAGTCCGAAGACGCCGTGTTCCAGCTTGGGCCCTATACCTTCAAGCCGGCGCAGAAGATGCTGGTCGACGAGAAGGACAAGAAGATCCGCCTGACGGAAAAGGAAACCAACATCCTGAAATACCTCTACCGGTCGACCACCGGGGTGGTGGCGCGGGATGTCCTGCTGCACGAGGTCTGGGGCTACAACGCGGGGGTGACCACCCATACGCTGGAAACCCACATCTACCGCCTGCGCCAGAAGATCGAGCCCGATCCCTCGAACGCGCGGCTTCTGGTGACCGAAAGCGGCGGGTATCGATTGGTCGCGTGACAAGATCGTGGCCTGGCGGACACAGCCGATTGCGACCGCCTTGCAACAAACACGAAATCTTGCCGCTTAGGGCTTATTGTTGCCGGATTCGCTTGCTAGTTTTTACGCATGCACCGGTTGTGCAGCAAGTTCCCCTGGTCGCGTCGGGGTCATGGCGCGGCATCCTCCCTGTTGGACCTGGCCGGGCTTCTTGCCCGGCCTTTTTTTGTCTTCCGGCGGTTGCGTCAGATCAAATCGCGCCCGGTCTGACCGGGGTAGCGTTAGCTCACCTCCCTGTTCATTCTGCCGGGCACCTGCCCGGCTTCTTTTTTCCGGGCCTTGAGCCTTGCGCATGTCGGGCTTACGGTCCCGCCTTCAACGCCCGGAGCCCGCCCATGCCCTTCACCCTTGCCACCTGGAACATCAACTCGGTCCGTCTGCGCGAGGCGCTGGCTTTTCTGGCGGGCAGGCGGATAACATTCTTCAGTTCGCCGCTGAGTGATCTGCACAGAGTGTGAAGGGGGGGGCGAAAGCCCCCTATTCTAGTTTGGCAGCAGCCTCAGCTACTTGCACCCAAGTATAAAGACTGGAGGCCTTCCTCGCTTTTTCAAGAGCACTAAGCTGGACTCGAGTGGCACCAAGATTGTCGCCAGATTTCGCCAACTCAGAGGATACATCTATCATTGCTTTGGGAGATGCGAAGTTATCCATCAAATCAATAGTCTCTAGTGCACCATTTGTGTCTCCGTTACGAGCCTGGTGGGTCGCTATCTTTTCAAGAGCCGCGTTCTGCCAAAAGGCGTCTTCTATCATGCGCGCTGTTGATTTGGCCCCACTAATGTCTTTCGAATTGACCTGTGACGTGCATATATTCAGATATGCCTCACCTCTTTTGCCTGAATCTTCTATTTTTTTTGCTGCAATCAATGCTTCTGATATGTCACCGGCTTTGGCTTTTACTGAAGAAGTTGCCAAGTTTCGGTCGTCGGAATTTTCAATTTTTAGGGCTGTTTCTAACGCACCAGCGGCATTACCGGAACTTGCCTGTGCCTCTGAAACTTCAGCAATTTCATAGTTCCTACCTGAGGATGATTGCACTTGGATCGCTAACTTCAAGGCTTCGTCCAAGCTTGAGCGCGCTCCAGATACATCATTTGCCGCAACTTGTGCTAGGAAAACTCTAGTAAGCGCCTTTGCCTGCACCCAATCAGATTTAGCACGCCTCAATGATGCAAGAGCACTTTTGATGTCACCAGAATCAGCCTGAACTTCTGCAATCTTTCCAAGTGCAACATCTGACATGTTACTCTTGATTTCCTTCGCGGCGATGATAGCGCCGTCGACATCGCCAGATTTTGCCATTTCCCTAACAACTACAACCATGGCTAAATCTCGAGCCGCCGGATCATTTAATTCAGACAGAATACTATACACATTATCGAATTTTCCAGATACAGCTTGCACTTCGGAAACCCCAAGAATTACAGCATCGCGCGTCCCTGAATCAGTGATTTTCTTCATCGTTTTGATCGCACCGTCGAAGTCGCCCGATCTAGCCTGCGCTATAGAAACCTCATGCAGACCAAGGTCTCGAGAACCTAAACCTTCAATATTATCGACTATCTCAATGGATTCACGTATCGCGCAAAGATAGATGTCTGAAATACATACTGATTCTGCAAGATCTTGCTTTACTTTGGAAATATCCAGCCCTCTGACCTGGCCAGTTGATACTATTTCAACCGCTAAAGAGCTTTCTGGGAAATCCGAGATAATCTTGCTTAGGTTTTCATCAACCCGTTTCAGCAGCTCCAAGCGAGCAGCAAACTGGGCTGGGTCATCCTGAGGAATAGCCTTGTACTGCGATAAAAGCGGAACAGCTTCAACGAGCAACTTGTTGGCGGCTTCTTCTGGATCTTCGCGGCAGCCCACGAGAAGGGTCAGAGCTAGTGCCGACACGATGTGAAATGCAGTCTTCATTTTCTTCCCTGGCTTCTGGTTGCTTACCTCATTTGCCTAAACCTTGGCGAGACGCTGTCAAACACGCAAAAGATTGTCTTTTTTGGGTTTTTTTGGTCAAAAAACACACACACTGTCACTAGGTCTAGAATCATATGAGGCAAAGATGCGTATCGGATACCGCCGCGTGAGCTCTGAGGAGCAGAGCTTGGAGCGCCAGGAGCTAACTGGGTGCGAGAAGGTCTTTGAAGAGAAGGCTAGCGCTGGTGGTGGGTCTGAACGTCCCGAACTGGACCGTCTGCTAGAGTTCGCCCGCGATGGTGACGAGGTGGCGGTTCACAGCATCGACCGACTTGCTCGCGACCTTGTCGACCTGCAGCGCATCTTGGAGCGTCTGAACGCCAAGGGTGTAAGCCTTACGTTTCTCACAGAGCGCCTAACCTTCTCAGCCTCTTCTGAAGACCCCTTTGCTCGCCTTCAGTTCCAGCTGCTGGGCGCATTTGCTCAGTTTGAACGTGCAATCACCCACAAGCGCCAAGCAGAGGGTATAGCGAAGGCCAAGGCGAAGGGCGTTTACCGTGGTCGCCAACCCAGCATTGCCCCCGCTCAGGTCCAGGAGTTGCACCGTGCTGGTCTTGGCGCCACCGCCATCGCTAAGCAGCTTGGGATTGCGCGCGCCAGCGTCTACAGACTTTTGGGTGACTGAGCTTCCTGCGAGTAGCGCTAAGCTCTTCGGTTCACTCTTTTCGTCGCCTTTGCGGTTCTTTTGCAGTGCGGATAAGAGGGGTGTGGCTCGTCGCGAGTCTGCGGGTTGCCATGCTCAAGGGATTGCTCAATGATAGTCGCCACCTGGAACATAAACTCGATTCGCTTGCGCGAACAGATAGTTACAAGACTTCTTACCGAGGAGTCTCCAGACATCCTGTGCCTGCAGGAGTGCAAGTGCCCAGTGGACCTGATCCCGCTGGAGGGGTTCCGCGCCCTTGGCTACACCCACATCGTCGCGCGGGGGCAGAAGGGCTACAACGGTGTTGCGATCCTGTCGAAGCTGCCGATCGAAGATGCGGGCGGGCATGACTTCGCCACGCTGGGCCATGCGCGCCACGTGGCGGGGCGGCTGGAGAACGGGGTCACCATCCACAATTTCTATGTACCGGCCGGTGGCGACATACCAGATCGTGAGCAAAATCTCAAGTTTGGCCAGAAGCTCGACTTCCTGACCCATATGCGTGACCACTTCCACGGGGAAAAGCCGGAAAAGTCGATCCTGGTCGGCGACCTGAACATCGCCCCGCGTGAAGATGACGTCTGGGACCACAAGGCGCTTCTGAAGATCGTCAGCCACACCCCGGTCGAGGTCGACCATCTGGGCCAGGTGATGGAGTCGGGCAACTGGCAGGACATCACCCGCAAGGACATCCCCCAAGGCCGGCTTTACAGCTGGTGGAGCTACCGTGCCCCGGACTGGAATGCCGCCGACAAGGGCCGCCGGCTGGACCATGTCTGGGCCACGCTGGACATCGCCAACGCCGCCCATTCGAGCCGAATCCTGCGGCCCGTCCGGGGATGGGACCAGCCGTCGGATCACGTCCCGGTCTTTGCGAGCTTCGATCTTTAGGTCTGCCGCAACCTGCCCGCTCGTCGATGACTTCGTCACTCCTCGCTGAGTCTCCTACCGACGAGGAGACGAAGTCGAACGAGCAGGAGCCAGTTACTGACCGGCCATCAACTCCGACAGGATCGCCTTGGCGCTGTCACTGTCCCACTCGGCATCACCGATCAGGCGGGCGACTTCCTGCCCCGCGGGGTTCAGGATGACCGTGACCGGCAGCCCCATCACGCCCATCCCCCGGGCAAGGTCGGACTTCGGGTCACGCAGGATGGGCAGGGTCTTGATCTCGGCCTCTTCGAAGAAGCGTTCGATCCCCTCGACCGCATTGCGCCCCGTCGCCACCGGGACCACGGCCAGGTCGGGCATCGCGGCTTGCAGGCGGTCGAGCGAGGGCATTTCGTGCCGGCACGGGGCGCACCAGGTGGCCCAGAAGTTCAGGACGACCCATTTGCCGCGGTAGTCGGACAGGGCGTGTTCGCCGTCCTTGGCATCCAGCAGCACCACCTCGGGGATCGTCACCGGCGCGTCGTGCAGCGCCAGTTTCTTCATGTCCCCGTCGCGCAAGGCGGCGACATCCGCCACCGCCGCGTTTGCACCGATCAGGAAGGCCGTGTAGAGGACGACCAGCAATTTCCGCACGCTTCACACTCCAAAGGCCGCTCCCATGTCCGACAGCCGCGATCCCAAAGCCGCCAACACCATGTGGGGCGGGCGCTTTGCCAGCGGGCCAGACGCGATCATGACGGCGATCAATGCCTCGATCGGGTTCGACCAGCGGCTCTACGCGCAGGATATCGCGGGCAGCCGGGCCCATGCGGCGATGCTGGCCGCACAGGGTATCATCACTGATAGGGATGCGCAGGCGATTGGGGAAGGGCTGCTCGCGATCTTGTCAGAGATCGAGGCGGGGAAATTCCCGTTCACGACCGATCTGGAAGACATCCACCTGAACATCGAGGCCCGGCTGACCGACCGGATCGGC
>JAIXSA010000126.1 GCA_027484915.1 Paracoccaceae bacterium
AGCCGGTGGCTTTCGACGCGAGTGCGGAGGAGCGGGAGACCCGGGGGTTCATCTCGATCACAACCATGCGGCCGTCGGCGGGGTTGATCGCCCATTGCACGTTGGAGCCGCCGGTTTCGACCCCAATCTCGCGCAGGACGGCGATGCTGCCGTTGCGCATGATCTGGTATTCCTTGTCGGTCAGCGTCAGCGCGGGGGCGACGGTGATCGAGTCGCCGGTGTGGACGCCCATCGGGTCGACGTTCTCGATGGAGCAGACGATGATGGCGTTGTCGGCTTTGTCGCGGACCACTTCCATCTCGTATTCCTTCCAGCCGAGGAGTGACTGGTCGACAAGGACCTGTGCCACGGGCGACGCCTCAAGCCCGGACTTCACGATCGCCTCGTAGTCGTCGCGGTTGTAGGCGACGCCGCCGCCGGTGCCGCCGAGGGTGAAGGCGGGGCGGATGATGGCGGGGAGCCCGACGTATTCGATGGCGGCGATGGCTTCGGCGACTCCAGCGGCGATGTCGTACTTGCCGTCGGCTTTCTTGGGCGCGGCAATGATCGTGGCCTTGGGGTTTTCCAGGCCGATCCGGTCCATCGCCTCGCGGAACAGTTTCCGGTCCTCGGCCATTTCGATGGCTTCGCGCTTGGCGCCGATCAGCTCGACGTTGAACTTGTCCAACACGCCCATGTCAGCCAGCGCCAGCGCGGTGTTCAGGCCCGTCTGCCCGCCCATCGTGGGCAGCAGCGCGTCGGGGCGTTCTTTCTCGATGATCTTGGCGACGACTTCGGGGGTGATCGGCTCGATGTAGGTCGCGTCGGCCAGACCGGGGTCCGTCATGATCGTCGCGGGGTTCGAGTTCACCAGGATGACCCGGTAGCCTTCCTCGCGCAGGGCCTTGCAGGCCTGAGCGCCGGAGTAGTCGAACTCGCAGGCCTGACCGATGACGATGGGGCCCGCGCCGATGATCATGATCGACTTGATATCGGTCCGCTTCGGCATCGTGGCCCCCACCTATTGCGCAAAATTGTGCGGGTTATAGACAGAAGCAAACCCGGCGCAAGCGGATTCCGGGCGGGCCATGCGGCAAAGAAAAAGGCCGGGGAAGACCCCCGGCCTTTCCAGTTTTTCAGCCTTGGCTAAGGGTCAGCCCTTTTCGCCCACGGCAGCCTCGGCGGCGGCGATGGCGGCCTTGCGGGCGGCGATGCGTTCCCCCGTCGGCGGGCCTTCGAAGCGGCGGTTCTCGACCGCGACCCAGACCACCAGCGCAATGGCGATGAAGCCGAGGACGACATAGAGCACACGCTCATTCGGCGGCGCGACGGCAATGAACAGGATCACGCCCATGCCGACGACCGACAGGATCGTCACCAACCGGTAGAGGCCTGCGGACATCGCCCAAGGACCGGGCTTCGGCCACTTCGGCCCGCCGAAGGCCAGCATGCCGGCAACGAGCGGGATGGTGAACGACAGGAACAGGAACACCAGGGTCGAGTTCACGACGATGACGTAGATCGAGGTTTCGCCGACCTTGATCGACAGCGCCAGCACCACGTAGAGGATGCAAAGCACGGTCGCGGTCCAGATCGCGTTCACCGGGGTCCGGTACTTCGGCGACACGGTGGCCAAGGGCTTCGAGAAGCCCGGAACGCCGTCATCGCGCGAGAAGGCGAAGAGCATCCGGCTGGCCGAGGTCACGGTGGCAAGGCCGCACAGAAGCTGCGTGATCAGGATGAAGAAGTAGAGTGTCATCTTCAGGCCCGGCGGCAGGATCGCGTCCATCGTGCCGAAGAACACACCCCAGCCCTGGGCCGCGGCGGCGTCCATGTCCGGGATCGCCAGGATGATCGCGCAGATCATGATCCAGCCCACGAGCGACGACCAGAACACGGCCGAGACGATGCCGCGCGGCACGGATTCGGCGGCGTTCTTGGTTTCCTCCGACGTGTGTGCCGAGGCGTCATAGCCGGTGATCGTGTAGACCGGCAGCAGGAGGCAGAGGAGGAACAGGTAGCCGATGCTTTCGGACTGCGGGAAGACCTCGCCACCGGCGGCACCCGAGTAGTTCTTGAAGGTCCAGAGCCGCGAGATGTCGATCGCGGGGGCGTAGTAAAGGCAGGCCAGCACCAGGACGGCGGTGGTCGCAAAGATGATGTAGCCCGAGATGTCGGTCAGGAAGGTCGTGGCCTTGATGCCGATGTGGTTGAAGATCGCCTGGATCACGGTGATCACCGCGACGAAGCCCACGACCTCCCAGTCCGAGCCGCCGAAGCCGACCATCGGGCCGAAAGTGCCGGTGAAGAAGTAGGCGGTACCGATGTTGATCGCGCCGAGGACGGTGATCAGGCCCAGAAGGTTGAGCCAGGCGGTCAGCCAGCCCCAGAACCGGTTCCCGAGGATCGAGCCCCAGTGATAAAGCCCGCCCGCCGTCGGGAAGGCCGAGGCGACCTGGGCCATGGACAGGGCGAACATAGCGGACAGAAGGCAGCCCACGATCCAGCCGATGCCGCCGCCCGCACCGCCGACCGACGAGACGGCCTGGGCGAAGGAGTTGATGCCGCCGGAGAGGATGCAGATGATCGAGAAGGAGATCGCGAAGTTCGAGAATTTCGACATGGAGCGTGACAGCTCCTGCGCGTAGCCCATGCCATGCAGGACCTTGAGGTCCTCATGCTTGGCATGGTCGTTGTAGTCGTCGGAAGCCATTTTGGTGTTCCCTTCGTACCGGTGTTGGACGCTTTTTGTTGTTCGTTAAGCCTGGGCTACATCATCTGGTGCCCAAGTGTGGCGACAGGGAAGCGCGATTTTGATCATCTGGCAAGCTTGGAATGCGTTTCCTGACCGGGTGATCAGAAAATTTGCGCTACGGCGTCGTTTTCTGCTGCGTCTGCGGCGCGGATATGGCTGGCAGGGCGGACGGGATCGGCCTATCTCGGGCTGGAAGGCGTAAGGGGGCCGGCGTGTGATCCTCATCGAACATGGACCGGGTGGCGAGCCTGCTTTCTTCGATCACCCGCGCGAGGTGATCGTCGCAACGCGGCCGCGCGAGGTCGCCGCGGTGTTGCGACGGGCCGAGGCAGCGCGGGCGGCGGGGGCCTGGCTGGCGGGCTTTGTCGCCTACGAGGCGGGTTATGCGCTGGAGCCGAAGCTTGCCCGTCTGATGCCGCGCAAGCGGCCGGGGCCGCTGGTGGCGCTGGGTGTGTTCGACGGCCCCAGGGCAGCCGGTCCCGCGCTTGCCCGCGCGCTGGAGGAGGGGAAGGATACGCGAATGACCGCGCCCCTGCCGCTGATCGGTCGGCGCGCCTATGGCACTGCGGCGCGGAAGGTGTTCGACTATATCGCTGCGGGCGACTGCTATCAGGTGAACCTGACCTTCCCGATGGCGGCGCGGCTGGTTTCGGGCTCGGCCCTTGGGCTGTACGGGGCCTTCCGTCGGACGGGGGCGGTGGGGCACGGGGCTTTCGTCGACCTTGGGGTCGGGCCGGTGGTGGTCTCGCGCTCGCCCGAGCTGTTCTTCAAGGTCGAGGGCGGCAGGATCGTGACGCGCCCGATGAAGGGTACGCGACCGCGCGGCAAGGATGCGGCAGAGGATGCAGCGATCATTGCGGACCTGCGCAGCGACGAGAAGGATCTGGCCGAGAACCTGATGATCGTCGATCTCTTGCGCAATGACATCAGCCGTCTGTCGAAGGTGGGAACGGTGAAGGTGCCTGCGCTGTACGCGATCGAAAGCTATGCGACGGTGCACCAGATGACCTCGACCGTGGAGGGCGTGCTTGAGGGGCCGGCCACCCTGCCGGGCCTGATGGCGGCGCTGTTTCCCTGTGGTTCGGTGACCGGTGCGCCGAAGATCCGGGCGATGGAGATCATCCGCGAAGTGGAGCGTCACGCGCGGGGCGTCTATTGTGGGGCGGTGGGGTGGATGTCTCCGACCGGGGACGCGGATTTCAGCGTGGCGATCCGGACCCTGTCGGTCAGCGGGGATCAGATCGTGATGAACGTGGGCGGCGGGTTGACGCATGGGTCCACGGCGGATGGCGAATGGGAGGAGGCGCTGTGGAAAGCGCGCTTCGTGAAGGCGGCGGTGAGCCGGGACTGAGGCTGATCGAGACGATGCTGTGGGACGGGGCGGGTGCTCCGCGCTGGGCGCTGCACATGGAGCGGCTGCAGCGGTCGGCCAAGGTGTTGGGCTGGGACTGTCCCGAGGTGGTGCCGTCCGGTCCCGACCATCCGGCGCGGCTGCGGCTGACGTTGGACCGGGAGGGGCGGGTGGAGTGGACGGTGGCCGACCTGCCCCCGGCCAAGGCGGAATGGCGGGTGGGAGTGGCGGTTGAGCGGCTGCGGTCGGGTGATCCCTGGCTGCGGGTCAAGTCGACGCGGCGCGCGGTCTACGACCAGGCGCGGTCGTCGCTGCCTAAGGGGCTGGATGAGATGATCTTCCTCAACGAGCGTGGCGAGGTCTGCGACGGGTCGATCACCACGGTCTTCTTCGACCGGGGGCAGGGGATGCGGACGCCGCCCTTGTCCTGCGGGTTGTTGCCGGGGGTGCTGCGGGCAGAGATTGGCTGTCCCGAAGAGGTGTTGCGTGCCGAGGAGCTGCCGAGAGTGCGGCTTTGGGTCGGAAATGCGCTGCGCGGGCTGATCCCGGCGGTGTTCCTGACGTAGGGTGGGCAATATTGCCCACCCCACCTGCCGGGTCGGGCTTGACTTGGGCCGCCCGGCAAGGTGTATCGGCGCGATGGAATTTGAGGCCCTGGAAAGGGGAACGACGATGCACGCCTATCGCAGCCACACCTGTGCCGCACTGAACAAGTCGAACGTGGGCGAAACCGTCCGGCTGTCCGGTTGGGTCCACCGCGTGCGCGACCATGGCGGCGTCTTGTTCATCGACCTGCGCGACCATTACGGGATCACGCAAGTGCTGTGTGACGGCGACTCGGCCGCATTCAAGGCGCTGGAGGCGGTGCGGTCGGAGTGGGTCATCCGGATCGACGGCCGGGTGAAGGCGCGCGATGCGTCGTTGGTCAACGCCAAGATCCCGACGGGCGAGATCGAGGTCTATGTGACCGAGGTCGAGGTTCTGGGCGCGGCGGAAGAGCTGCCGCTGCCGGTCTTCGGCGACACCGAATACCCCGAGGAGACGCGCCTGACCTACCGCTTCCTCGACCTGCGCCGCGACACGATGCATCAGAACATGATGCTGCGGTCGAACGTGGTGCGCTGGCTGCGCAACGCGATGTGGGACCAGGGCTTCACCGAGTTCCAGACGCCGATCATCACCGCTTCGTCGCCCGAAGGCGCGCGTGACTTCCTGGTGCCGTCGCGCCTGCATCCGGGCAAGTTCTACGCCCTGCCGCAAGCGCCGCAGCAGTTCAAGCAGCTGATCCAGGTCGCGGGCTTCGACCGCTATTTCCAGATCGCGCCCTGCTTCCGCGATGAAGACCCCCGCGCCGACCGTTCGCCCACCGACTTCTACCAGCTGGACGTCGAGATGTCGTTTGTCACGCAGGACGACGTGTTTGCGGCGGTGCAGCCAGTCCTGCAGGGGCTGTTCGAGCATTTCGGCAAGGGCCGGAAGGTCTACTCCGACTGGCCGCGCATCGCCTATCGGGACAGCCTGAAATGGTACGGGTCCGACAAGCCCGACCTGCGCAATCCGATCAAGATGCAGGAGGTGTCGGAACACTTCCGCGGCTCGGGCTTTGCGATCTTTGCCAAGCTGCTGGAGCAGGAGGGCAACGAGGTCCGCGCGATCCCGGCGCCCAAGGGGCCGTCGGGTGAAGCCGTGGGCCGGAAGTTCTGCGACCGGATGAATGCCTTTGCGCAACAGCAGGGGCTTCCCGGCATGGGCTACATCTTCTGGCGCGACGCCGAGGATGGGTCGGGGATGGAAGCCGCAGGCCCCTTGGCCAAGAACATCGGGCCGGAGCGGACGGAGGCGATCCGGCTGCAGCTTGGGCTTGAGAAAGGCGACGCTGCCTTCTTCCTGGGCGGCAAGGCCGAGGCCTTCGAGGGCATCGCCGGCAAGGCGCGCAACGTGATCGGCGAGGAATTGGGGCTGACCGAGAAGGACTGCTTCCGCTTCGCCTGGATCGTCGATTTCCCGATGTACGAAAAGACCGACGAGGGGAAGATCGACTTCAGCCACAACCCGTTCTCGATGCCGCAGGGGGGCCTGGAGGCGCTGAACGGCGATCCGCTGAAGGTTTATGCCTATCAGTATGACCTTGCCTGCAACGGCTATGAGGTCATCTCGGGCGGCATCCGGAACCACAAGCCGGAGATCATGTACAAGGCCTTTGAACTGGCCGGGTATCCGAACAGCGAAGTCGACAAGCGCTTCGGCGGCATGGTCAAGGCGTTCAAGTACGGGGCACCTCCGCATGGTGGCTGTGCTGCGGGGATCGACCGGCTGGTCATGTTGCTGGCCGACACCCAGAACATCCGCGAGGTCATCATGTTCCCGATGAACCAGCGGGCCGAGGACCTGCTGATGAACGCTCCATCCGAGCCGACCCTCCAGCAGCTGCGCGAGCTGAACCTGCGCGTCGTGCCGAAGGACAGCTGATGTATCAGGCGTCCGTCCCCGTCTTCCGCCACTACCTGTCGCGCGTCAGCGACATCGTGGCGGTCGCGGGGCCCGATGCGCTGGACGCGCGGATTGCCGACAGCTTCCCCGCCCGCCAGCAGTTCGCTACGGCAGCGGGCTTTGCCTTGCGGATCGCCTGCCCGCTGGCGGGGCGCGAGGTGCCGGACCTGCCGCAGGGCCTTGGCCCCCGCCTGGCCGTGGCCCGCGCGCTGTTGGGGTCGATGAACCCTGCCGATTTCGAAGGCGCCGAGACGCGGGTGATCCGCCACAAGGCCGGTTTTGCCGAGCTGCAGCAGTCGGGGGCGGAATTCCTGCATCTCTACGGCCTGCCGAACTTTTTCTTCCACATGACGATGGGCTATGCCGCGCTGCGCGCCGCCGGGGTTCCTTTGGGCAAGGCGGATTTCGACGGGTTCCACTCCTATCCCGGGGATTTCCACTTCTGAGCCTGCCTTGCGTCCGCACGGCCTGCGCCCTAGCGTGACCCAAGGGTAGGGAGGTTGCCATGTCGGACGCAAGGCTTGGGGATTTGGTTGCGAACTGGACACCGCCGCGCCGTCCGGATCACGCGCCAATGGAAGGTCGGTTTGTCCGGCTGGAACCGCTGGACGCCGACCGCCACGCCTTTGAGCTGCACGACTCTTTCCAGGGCCATGATGGGCTGTGGGATTACATGCCCTACGGACCCTTCGCCTCGGGCTCGGCCTATCACCGCTGGGCACGCGAGAAGGAGGCGGGAGAGGACCCGCGCTTTTTCGTGATGCGGGATGCCGCGACGGGGAAGTGCGGCGGCATCGCCAGCTACCTGCGGATCGCGCCCGAAGCGGGGTCGATCGAGGTCGGGCATATCTGCGTCTCTCCCTCCATGCAGCGGGGGGCGGCCTGGACGGAAGCGATGTTCCTGATGATGCGCTGGGCGTTCGAAGCGGGATACCGGCGCTATGAATGGAAGTGCAACGCGCTGAACCTCGCCTCGCGCCGGGCGGCGCAGCGGTTGGGGTTCAGCTACGAGGGCGTGTTCCGGCAACACATGATCGTCAAGGGCCGCAACCGCGATACGGCGTGGTTCGCGGTCATCGACAAGGAATGGCCCGCCCTGGCCGAGGCCTATGCGGCCTGGCTGGCACCTGGCAACTTCGATGCGGCCGGACGGCAGCGGGAACGGCTGTCGGACCTGACACGGCCGGTTCGGACGGTTGGCGACCCCGCGCTGAGCTAGTCACGTCAGCGGGTCAAGGGCGGCCAGCCGGTCATCGATCAGTCGGACCAGTCTGGCGTGGTCCAGGGCGGAAACAGGGCCTTCGACGGCCTGTTCCAAGGCCGTATCCCCGGCCGCACGGGCCAAGCTGCGCAGGAAGCCTCTGGCGTAGGTCGGGTCGCCTGACGCGGTGATCAGGCTGGCGGCGCGCAGCAGATCGTCGCGCAGGGCCATCGGGTCCCCGGGGGCCACAGGCGCCTCCTCGCCCCTCTCCACCGGGCCGGCGCCGGTGGCAAGCTGGCGAATCAGACGAACCAGCGCAGCTGCCGACCCGAGCGGTTTTTCCAGGAACCCCGTTGCCCCGGCATCCAGCGCCGCCTCGCGCCCATCGGGGTCGCCGGACAGGCCGAGGACCGGCAGCCCTTCGGCCGCAAGCTCGGCAATCAGGTCCTCTCCCCGGCCATCGGGCAGGCCAAGGTCGACGATGGCCAGGTCGGGGCGGCGAAATGCCAGATGAAGCCGTGCGATTTCAAGGCTTTCCGCACGCCGCAGCCTGGCCCCCGCCCGTTGCAGGATCAGGCGCAGGGCGTCGCAGGTGAAGCGGCTGTCATCGACGATCAAGAGCGACAGGCCCTGCAGCGGCAGGCGGCCGGGTCCGTCGGGCTGGGGCTGGGGGATCATCGGGTCGGGGGGAAAGGGCATGGGCAACCTCGTTGTCTTCGGGCGGAGTGTCCTGAACCGCCGTAAAGTCCGGGTTAACGCCTGCGACCCAACGCCCGCTTGCATGCGAGGAGGCCGGGTCGCATAAGCGGGCGCAGAGCCTGGAGGACCCCATGATCGGACGCCTGAACCATGTCGCCATCGCCGTGCCCGACCTTGAGGCCGCGGCGGCGCAGTACCGGACGACGCTCGGCGCCAAGGTCGGCGCGCCGCAGCCCGAGCCGGACCACGGGGTCACGGTCGTGTTCATCGAACTGCCGAACACGAAGATCGAACTTCTGTATCCCCTGGGCGAGAATTCTCCCATCGCCGGTTTCCTGGAAAAGAACCCTTCGGGCGGCATCCATCACATCTGCTATGAGGTGGACGACATCCTGGCAGCGCGGGACCATCTGAAAGCCTCTGGCGCGCGGGTTCTGGGGTCGGGAGAGCCGAAGATCGGGGCGCATGGCAAACCCGTGCTGTTCCTTCATCCCAAGGATTTCAACGGCTGTCTGGTGGAGCTTGAACAGGCATGACGATCACGGCGGCACTGGTCCTTTACTCGATCACCTGGTTCATGACGCTGTTCTGCGTCCTGCCCTACCGTACCGTCTCGCAGGATGAGGCGAAGCACATCGTGCCGGGAACGCCCCCGGGCGCGCCGGCGGGCGAGGTGATGAAGCGCAAGGCCTGGGTCACCACGCTGATCGCGACGCCGATCTGGATGGTGATCTCCGGGGTGATCCTTTCGGGCTGGATCACGGTTGAAGACCTGGACTGGTTCGGGCGGATGACGCCCTGACGGGGGGCCCGGACAAGATCCTCAAGCCAGGATTTTGGCAAATTTCCTGATCAGGAAATTTGGGTCGCGCTACCGACCAGCGCTGGCGAGCTGATGATAAAGGTGGGTGAAGGTTGCCACGCCCAGCACCGGGATCACCAGGTTCAGGATCGGCACCGACAGGGGTGCGGCCATCAGCGTGCCGGCGGCCCAGAGCGTCCAGCGGTTGCGACGGCGCATCGCTTTCACCTCCGACGGTGGTAGGCGACGCAGCGCCACCAGGCTGAAGTATTCGCGGCCCAGGAGGAACCCGTTCAGCGCCCAGAAGGCGAAGGGAATCGCCGGGCCGAGGAAGGGATAGACGAACAGCGCGCCGATGTTCACGGCGATCACCACGCCCAGGAAGTTGACCGACTGGCGCAAGCTTTCGGCAAAGCTGAGGGGCGTTGCGGGGGGTAGCTGCGGGTAGTGCCGGTCCTCGACCGCGTCGGCCACGTCTTCCAGGAACAGGCCCGTGAAGGCCGAGGCGACGGGGACCATCAGGAACACCGACAGCCCGATCATGAAGAGGACCGAGGTCCAGCCCAGAAGCGTGTCCATTCCGGTCACGGGGCCGATGACCGGCAGGTCGATCTGGTCGGGAGAAAGCCACCAGACAAGTTGCAGGAACAGCGCGTAGACGGCGAAGAGCAGCGCCAGCGCCAGAAGGACGCCCAGGATCACCACACGCCGGAAGCGGCGGTCGCCCAATTGGCCAAGCGCCTGGAAGAAGGCGACGAAGATCACGCGTCCACCCAGGTGACAAGGCGGGAAAGGTCGGGACGGGGGCGGTCTGGCCCGTCCGCCGGAGGGGTGGCGATGTGCACGATGCCCGCCACGCTTTCGCCCTCGGTGCAGCCGAAGGCGCGGGCGGCGAAGTCCGGGTCATGTGCAGGCCAGCCGGTCAGCCAGCAGGCGCCCCAGCCCGCAGCCTCGGCAGCGTTGACGATCCCGAGGCAGAGCGCCCCGGCGGACAGAAGCTGTTCAACCGCAGGGATCTTGGGCGAGGGCTTGGGCACGGCGATCACAACCACGGCCAGCTTGCCCAGGTCATACTGCCCGCGCCCCTTAGCGATCTTTTCGGCGTCGCCGCCAAGTTCGCGTGCCCGGGCCTCGGCAAGCTGGGCGAGCCTGGGGAAGGCCTCCCCCTGCAGCACCAGAAGCCGCCAGGGTTCCAGCTTGCCGTGATCGGGAACACGGGTGGCGGCTGCAAGGATTTCCTCCAGTTCCGGCCGCGTCGGGACCGGCAGGGTGAAAAGCTTGGCAGGCCGGGACCGGCGGGCGTTCAGGAAGGCAAGGGCAGCGTCGTTGCGGGCGGGCATAGCGGACCTGGGTTCGTGCGTCGGCCGAAAGCTTAGGGGCAATGGCGGGCGGGCGCCAGTGACCGGCCGTCGGGGATTGTCGCATGGGATGCACGAAAGTCGTGCTAGCCTGACGGCATTTCAGCAGCCTTTGGGTGATCCTTGTGTCCGACAATTCCAGCCTGCTTCCCGTATCTGCCCCCATCGCGCATTTCCTGGAGTTCTTCTGCCTCTTCGGCACCCCCACCAATGCGCAGACCAATCCGCCGGTGCAGGTCATCGTCAACCACGGCTTTGCGCTGGGCTTCTGCCCCGACCGGGGCCAGCCCCTCTGGGCGGCCTACCAGGTGGCGGCAGCGGTGCGCGACGTGGATTTCGAGCGGCCCGAATTCTTCTACGACGATCCCCGGCTGCCCGAAGCCTGGCGCATCGGGACACAGGGCTATGCGCGGGTCGGGGGAAAGACCTATGACCGCGGCCACATGGTGCCGAACTTCGCGATCAACACCCAGTTCGGCCGCGTGGCGCAGTTCGAGACCTTCCTGATGTCGAACATCGTGCCGCAGCGCAGCCAGATGAACCGCGGCATCTGGAAGAACCTGGAACACGGGATCGTCAAATCCTACGCGCCGATGCGCAAGCATGTCTGGGTGATCACCGGGCCGGTCTTCGCGGCCAATCCTCCCGTGATCCTGCGCCGGTCCGGCAAGCTGGTTCCAGTCCCCGAGGCGCTGTTCCTGATCATCGCCGAGCCCGAGCGCTATCCCTATGACGCGCCCAACAACTTGAACATCCTGGCGCTGATGATTCCGCAGGACCACCCCTCGACCAAGCCGGAGACTGCGCCGATCTCGTCCCTGCCCGAGATCGAGGCGCGGACCGGGTTGACCTTCTTCCCGCGGCTTACGGCCCCGGACAAGGCGAAGCTGGTGCTGCACACCAGCCCCACGGTCTGGCCGTTCGAGGCGATCACCCCCCGCAACAGCGACGTGCCGCCGCCGCGGGGCTAAAGGCCAAGCGCGGTCGCGGCCTCGTCGATCCAGCCGCGTACGAAGGCGTCGAAGCGGGCGTCGGGCTGGCGTTTCGCCAGTGTTGCGGCCAGTGGGTCCGGGGCAGAGACCGATGCGCCGCTCAGTTCCTCCAGCACGGCATGGCCGCAGAAGGGGACGTAGACCTCGGAATAGCCGCCCTCGTGGACCAGGGTGAGGCGTCCGTCGCACAGCCGGTCTGCGGCATCCATCGCCCTGCGGGTCAGGGCGCGGAAGCTCTCGGCCGTGCAGAGCATCCGGCCCAGCGGGTCGACGGCCGCCGCGTCAAAGCCGCAGGCGACGATGATCGCCTCGGGCTTGAAGCGGTCCAGCGCAGGCAGAACGACGCGGTCCATCGCGTAGAGATAGCTTGCATGGCCAGCGCCGGGCGGCAGCGGCAGGTTCAGGTTCGCGCCAAGGGCGTTCGGTCCGCCCATCGCCTCGACCCCGCCGGTGTCGAGGGGATAGTTCCTTTCCTGGTGCAGGCTGATCGTCAGGACGTCCGGGTCGTCCCAGAAGATCGCCTCGGTCCCGTTGCCGTGGTGGACGTCCCAGTCGATCACGGCCACACGCCGGACTAGGCCTTCCTCTTGCGCGGCGCGGATGGCGACGGCGATGTTGTTCAGAAGACAGAACCCGTTCGGGAAATCCGCCGTGCAATGGTGCCCCGGCGGCCGCGAGAGGGAGTAGGCGTTGCGGGCTTCGCCGGTCAGCACGGCGCGGAACGCGGCCTTGGCCAGGCCCGCCGACAGCGCGGCAATCTCGTAGCCACCCGCGCCGAAGGGGGTGCGCAGGCCCAACTCGCCCCCGCCGGCATCCGAAGTGGCCTTGAAGGCCGACAGGTAGCTTTCGGGGTGGACACGAAGCAGATCCGCCTGCGTCGCCGGATCGGCCCCGAGCATCGAAAGCTCGCGGGTCAGGCCGGTGACCTCGATCAGGTTGCGCAGGCGGCGCTTGGTCTCGGGGTTCTCGGGCAACCCGCCGGGCGTGGGCTGGACAAGGCCCGCGACCGGAAGGGTGAAAGCATAATTGCCGCCACCGTGCCAGAAGCAGCGTTCGTCGGAATAGAAGGCGGTGGTCATCGCGCGGTCTCCTTTGGCGGGAAGCCTAGGGGCTGCGGGGGCGCTTGGCCAGACGGTGGGGGCTGAGACAAAATCCTTCGAAGGATTTTGGCAAATCTTTTCGAAAAGATTTGCTTGCCCCCACTGCCGCACCCGGCTTTCAACGGGGCATGACTGACCTGTCCCATCTTGTGCAACCTGGCACTACCATCGCGATCCGCGTGGCGCCCAATGCGCGACGGGCGGGAGTTGACGTGGTCGACGGCCAGATCCGCATCACCGTCACCGAGACGCCCGAGGCCGGCAAGGCGACCGAAGCGGCCCGCGCTGCGTTGGCAAAGGCGCTGGGCGTGGCGAAGACGCGGCTGGTGCTGGTCCGCGGGGCCACGTCGCGCGACAAGCTCTTCCGTCTAGACGGGACCTAGACGGCCTTTCGTTCCAGCCGGTAGCTGCCCTCGGGCAGGTTCAGCGCTGCGGCAAGGTCGCGGACCTGGGTCATCGACAGGGTGAGCCGCATCACCTCGTCAGTCTGTGGATCGACCTGCTCGACCGTGATGCAATCCTCGAAGGCGTTGATGATGACATCTTCGACAAGCGGCAGGTCCTCGCCCTCATCGACCAGGGTGATGACGGTGGCGTCGAATTCGTGCTCGATGGTGAACATGGGTCAAGGCTAGCCCCAAGGCCCGCGCGCCGCAAGCATGACGGTTGCGTGAGCCACCCTTTCCCCCGCGCCGCGATTTGCTACCCTTCGCGCGTATCCGCCAGAGGTCCCCATGCGTCTTCCCCTGATTGCCGCCCTGTTGCTGGCCCTTGGCGCCTGTGTGTCCACCGATCCCGTCCTGCCGTCGCTTCCGGCAGCGGCGCCCGTGCCGGCCACGTCACCCAGAGTGGCGGCAGAGAATTTCATCCTGGTGATGCAGCGCATGGAACCGGTGGCCGAAAGCTACTGCCGCCAGCGGGGCGTGGCGAGCAACTGCGATTTCCGCATCGTTGTCGACGACCGACCGGGCCAGCCTCCCAACGCCTTCCAGACTTTGGACCGCATGGGGCGGCCGGTGATCGGCTTCACGCTGGCGCTGATCGCGGACGCGCGGAACGCTGACGAGCTGGCCTTCGTCCTGGGGCACGAGGCTGCGCACCACATCGTTGGCCATATTGCCCTGCGCCAAAACCTTGGGGCCGATGTGGCGGCGCGCGGCTATTCCAAAGACTTCGAGCTTGAGGCTGATGCCCTGGGGGCCGAAATCGCCCTTATTGCGGGCTTTGATCCGATCCAGGGCTCCGCTTTCTTCGACCGGCTGCCCGACCCCGGCGACAAGTTCCTGGGCAGCCACCCGCCCAACGCGCAGCGCAAGGCGCTGGTCGAGGCCACGGTCCGGCGCCTGGGCGGTTCTTGATCTGGGTCAAGGCGACCTTTCCCGGGGGCGTGCAGCATCAATCTATTGCTTGGGAGGTTTTGGCGATGATCGGGTATCCCGAGGCACCGAAGGCTTGGTGGCTGACCCGCGGTATGGCGCGGATTTCCGGCGTCAATCTTCCGCGCGCCGTGGTGGACGGCTGGCTGCAGCGCGACGAGCTGGAAGACCTCGTCTCGCGCTGCGCGGCCTGCGGCCGGGGCGCGGAATGCGAACGCTGGCTGGTGTCGTCCGGCGCGGCACGGGCGATGCCGGACTTCTGCCCCAACAAGCCCGGGATCGAGGCGCTGGGCTGACCTTACCCCTCCGCGCGTCCCCGAAGCGCGGATCGGGGTCCCGGGGCGGGGGCCATCCCCTCTGGCCTGCCGCCCCGTTTTTGCCTAACACGGCGGCATGATCGTCCTGGAAGACATCTTGCGCGACCGCGGCTCGCGCTATGCAGCGGCGGCGGGCCTGGTCAGGTCCAAGGCCGAGATCGATGCCTTCCTTGCCGAGCTGCGTCGCCGGCGCAAGTTCGACAAGGCCACCCACCATTCCTGGGCGGCGCTGTTGTCCGACGGCGGCCCCCTGAAGAACGATGACGGCGAAGCGGGCGCCGGCGCGGTGATCCTGAAGATGCTGGAACGCGAGGCAGTGCCGGACCGCATCGTCGTAGTCACCCGCTGGTACGGTGGGGTCCACCTGGGTGGCGACCGCTTCGCCCATATCGTGACCTGCACCCGCGCGGCACTGGCGGCGCTGCGGGCCTGAGACCGGCGCTTGGCGCGGGACCGGGCCACGGCTAACCTTGCCCCAAAACGGGGGAGGGACGGATGCGCAACGCGCTGCGGGCCGAGGCACGGCGGCTGGCCAATACGGTGATCTGGTCCTGGGACGGCTTCCGCGCCGCCTGGGCTACGGAAAAGACCTTGCGGCAATGGACGCTGGCAAATGTCCTGTCCGCGGGCTTTGCCTTTGCGCTGGACCTCACGCCCGGTGAACGCGCGCTGATCCTGGCGCTGGGCCTCATGATCCTGGCGGCCGAGCTGATCAACACCGCCGTCGAAGAGGTGGTGGACATGGTCTCGCCCGGGCCCGACCCTCGGGCGAAGAAGGCCAAGGACTGCGGCTCGGCCTGCGTGGCGCTGGCGGCGCTTGCGGCAGGGGTGGCCTGGCTGGTGGTCCTGCTCGGCTAGGGAACAAAGCCCGTCGGTGCCGGTTGCATGGCTAGTCCCCCAACCTGAAAGAGGCTCCCATGCAAGACGCCCCCTTCGCCGACCGCGCCACCGCGTCCGGCAGCACCAGCACCAGTTCCACGATGGTCTCCAGCGCCGATGTCAACGGCACCGAGGTCTACAGCCCCGCTGGCGACCATCTGGGACAGATCGACCATCTGATGATCGACAAGGTGTCCGGCCAGATCGCCTATGCGGTCTTGGGCTTCGGCGGCTTTCTCGGCATCGGCGAGGGCCACCATCCGGTGCCCTGGAAAAAGCTGAGCTACGACGTCGACATGGGCGGGTTCGTCACCGACATCACCCAGGAACAGCTGACCGGAGCCCCCGCCTGGGGCGACAACTGGACGGATGACCGCGACTACCAGCGCCGTAACTACGACTACTACGGCGTCTCGCCTTACTGGCTCTGATCCCCGCGACCGGTCCCGGCCGTGCCGGTCGGGGTCGTGCGACGCTGTCGGCGCAGGTGCGCCCGGTAAAGCAGGGGGGCGGCGAGCCTGGAATACAGCCCCTCGGCCAAGGGCGCGACGACCGGCCAGCCGGTGACCCGCGCCAGCCAGCGCCAGCGCGGCATCGCCGACCACAGCGCCCGGAACGCCGCGATCCCCGACAGCACATGACCGTCCTGCCAGACATGCAACTCTCGCGCGGCCTGGTCCGGGGTCAGCCCCCAGTCTGCGGCCCGGTCCAGTGCGTCGAACCGGATCGGCAACCCCTCGGCCACGGCCCGTCGCCGGTAGCCGTGGATTTCAAAGCGGCAGACCGGGCAGGTCTCGTTGTAAAGGACGCGTGTTTCCGTAGGCATGACCACAAGATAGCCCGGCGGTCGATCCTGTCATGCGGGCAGACTGCCGCAGGTCACACCAGCCGGCCCCAGAGATCATATTCCCCGGCCTCGTCCACCTCGACCCGGACGATGTCGCCGGGGGCGAGGTGATCGAAGCCTTCGTCGATGAAGAGGTTACCGTCGATCTCGGGCGCGTCGGCCTTGGTCCGGCAGGTAGCGCCGTCCTCGTCGACCTCGTCCACGATGACCTCTAGCACTTTTCCAACCTTGGCGGCCAGTTTCGCCTCGGAAATTGCCTGCGCCTTTTCCATAAAGCGATCAAACCGGTCCTGCTTAACCTCTGCAGGCACATGGTCCGGCAGGTCGTTCGAGCGCGCCCCGGCGACGTTTTCGTACTGGAAGCAGCCCACCCGATCCAGCTGTGCTTCGTCCAGCCAGTCGAGGAGGGTCTGGAATTCCGCCTCGGTCTCGCCGGGGTAACCGACGATGAAGGTGGACCGCAGCGTCAGGTCGGGGGCGATGGCGCGCCAAGCGGCGATTTCGTCCAGCGTCCGCGCGGCGGCGGCGGGGCGGGCCATGCGTTTCAGGACGTCCGGGTGGGCGTGCTGGAACGGGATGTCCAGGTAGGGCAGCACCAAGCCTTCCGCCATCAGCGGGATCAGGTCGCGGACATGGGGGTATGGGTAGACGTAGTGGAGCCGCACCCAGGCCCCCAGTTTCCCCATCTCGCGCGCAAGGTCGGTGATATGGGCGCGCACCTCGCCGCCTTTCCAGGGCGACAGGTCATGCTTGCGGTCGACCCCGTAGGCGCTGGTGTCCTGGCTGATCACCAGCAGCTCTTTCACCCCCGCTTCGACCAGCTTTTCCGCCTCGCGCAGGACGGCATGGGCCGGGCGGCTGACGAGGCGTCCGCGCATGTCGGGGATGATGCAGAACTTGCACTTGTGGTTACAGCCTTCGGAGATCTTCAGATAGCTGTAGTGCCGGGGCGTGAGCGAGACGCCCGTCGCGGGCAGAAGGTCGATGAACGGATCAGGCGCGGGGGGGACTGCGGCATGCACCGCGTCCAGCACGCTTTCGTACTGGTGCGGGCCGGTCACCGCCAGCACCTTGGGATGGGCGCCGGTGATGTATTCGGGTTCGGCCCCAAGGCAGCCGGTCACAATCACCCGGCCGTTCTCCTGCAAGGCCTCGCCGATGGCTTCCAGGCTTTCGGCCTTGGCGCTGTCAAGGAAACCGCAGGTGTTCACGATCACCGCGTCGGCACCCTTGTAGTCGGGACTGATCGCATAGCCCTCGGCCCGCAGGCGGGTCAGGATGCGTTCGCTGTCGACCAGCGCCTTGGGACAGCCGAGGCTGACCATGCCGATGGTCGGCTGGCCCTCACGCCGGGTGTCGGGGACAAGGGCGCGGGCAAGGTCGGGGCGGAGGAGGGGCGGGTTCTCGGACATGGGCCGCCCTATACTCTGCGGCGACCTCTGTGGAAAGCCCGCCCTCTCGGCCATTTGATGCCTGTCAGGCCCCCCCGACTTGGCATCCCGCCGCCCGGAGGCTTAGACTTCTTCAAAACAAGAAAATATTCGAGGAGTTGAGCATGCGCTGGATCGTCCGGGTCGGGGTAGTGCTGGCCGTGCTTGTGGTCCTTGGCCTGGGACTTGGCGCGATGGTCCCGGCGGAACGGGTGGCGCAGGCGGTCTCGGCGCAGTTCGAGGCGATGACCGGGCGCAAGATGCAGTTGCAGGGCGACGTGTCGCCCCGGCTCTGGCCCAGCCTGGGGATATCGACCGGCCCCGTCAGCATCGCCAACGCCGACTGGGCCGAAAGCGACCAGCCGTTGTTTGAGGCACAGGGCCTGTCCATCGACGTGAACTTCGGCGCGCTGTTCGGTGGTGAGGTGAAGATCCTCGGGCTTTCTGCCGACCGTCCCGAGATCAACCTTGAACGCAACGTGGACGGGCAGGCAAACTGGGACTTCGCTGCGGGAACCGGGGGTGGCGCGGGGTCGGTGCCCGCCCCGGCCACGGGCTTCACCTTGGACGAAGGCACGATCACGGGCGGTGCGATCCGCTTTGCCGACCGCCAGTCGGGCCGCGAGATTGCGCTGGACGACGTGGATGCGACCTTGGCGATCCCGGATTTCGCGGGTCCCTTCACGCTTGCCGCCTCGGGCCTGTCCAGTGGGCAGCCGGTGGCGCTGGAGCTGTCGGGCGGGGTCTTTTCGGCCTTTGCGCTGGGCCGGGTGGTGCCAGTGACGGCAGAGATGACGGCGGGTGGATCGAAGGTCAGCTTTGACGGACGGGGTGGCTATGCCCCCCTTGCCGCCGAAGGGGTGCTGCGCGCGGACCTTTCGGACCTTCCGGCCCTGGGCGCGCTGACGGGATCTGCCCTGTCCCGCCCGCGCCCGGGCCTGGGTTCGGACAAGCTGCAGGTCACCGGCACTCTGACGCTGGACGGCACCGGGGCTGCCTTCCTGCGCGGGGCCGAGATCATCGCCGACCAGAACCAGCTGAAGGGTGACCTTGACCTTCTGCCCGGCGAGGCGCGGCCTTTGCTGAAGGGCACGCTCGCCGCCGGTCCCATCGTGATCGGAACCGGACCCGAAGGCGAGATGGGTCAGGGCAAGGCCGGCGGAATGCAAGCCGAAGGCTGGCCCAAGGGTGAGATCGACGTCTCGGCGTTGAGTGCGCTGGATGCCGAGGTTGCCCTTTCGGCGCCCTCGCTCAACCTTGGCCTCCTCAAGCTTGGCCAGACCCGCGCGCTGGTGACGGTGGAACGTGCCCGCGCGGTGATCGATATCCGCGAGATGCAGGCCTACGAGGGCCAGATTTCCGGTGATTTTGTCGTGAACGGGCGGGGTGGGCTGTCGGTGGGCGGGCGGCTGACCCTGGCCGGTCTGAAGACCCAACCGCTGCTCACCGACCTTGCGGGGTGGGACCGGCTGGTTTCGACCGCTGATGTGGAACTGGAGTTCCTGGGCGTCGGCAATTCCATCGACGCGATCATGAAAAGCCTGGAAGGCAAGGGCGCGGTGGAGCTTGGCGAAGGGGAACTGCGCGGGCTCGACATCGGGGCTATCTTGCGCGCGCTGGACCTGGGCTTCGTGGGCGAGGACCGCAAGACCGACTTTGACGGGCTGGCCGGAACCTTCTCCATCGCCGGTGGGGTGCTGACGAACACCGATCTGAAGATCGTGTCGCCCGATGTCACCGCCTCGGGAACCGGCGAACTTGGCCTGGGCGAACGGACGCTGAACTATCGCCTGCGGCCCACCGCACTTGCGGCCGAGGATGGGACTGGCGGCGTTATGGTGCCATTGCTGATCACCGGCCCGTGGGCCGATCCGAAGTTCCGGCTGGACCTCGAATCCATCGCGCGTGAGAAGATGGAGGCCGAGGCCAAGGCCGTTGCCGCGCGCCTGGAAGAGGAAGCCAAGGCCGCCGAAGCCGCCGCCAAGGCCGAACTGGAACGGCGCCTGCGTGAGGAATTGGGCGTCGAAGTCGCGCCCGAGGCCAGCGCGGGTGACGCGGTCAAGGACGCCGCGACCCAGGCGCTGGAGGATCAGGCGGTCAAGGCCCTGGAAGAGATATTGAAGGGCGAGTGATCCCGGAAAACAGCAAGGCCGGGGCAATGCGGCCCCGGCCTTCGCGTATCAGGGACGATTACCGCCGACGGTCGCGGCGCGCGCTCATCGGCTGGAAGGCGACGCCGACGTGGGCCTCGCAATAGGGTTTGCCGGGAAGCGACGGCAGACCGCAGAACCAGAAGTCATCCGTGGCCGGGTCGCCGATCGGCCATTTGCAGGTCCGTTCGGTCAATTCCATCAGCGTCAGCTTGCGGGCGCGCTTCTCGACCTCGCGGACGGAAGCCAGCGCCTCGGGGCTGATCTCGTTCAGGCTTGGCTGCGGTGGCAGCGGCTGGCCTGCGGGGATGATCGCCTTGCGGACCGGCAGCGGCGTCACGTTCGAGGCCGGAGGCGTCGACGCCGCAGCAGCTGGAGCAGCCGGGCGGGGTGCCTCGGCGCGGGCGGCTGCCGGGGCGGGGTCCGGGCGCGGAGCAGGCTCGGGCTTGGCAGCCTGGGCCGGGGCAGGCGTGCCCTCTTCCTCTTCGTCCTTGCCGCCCACCCGGTTCGACAGGCCAAGGCGATGGACCTTGCCGATCACCGCATTGCGGGTGACGCCACCCAGCTCCTTGGCGATCTGGCTGGCCGACTGGCCCTCGTTCCACATGCGCTTGAGCGTCTCGACACGCTCGTCCGTCCAGGACATCCCGATCTCCGCCTGTCTTGATTACCGGTGCATTCTACCCGTCCGGGGCAGGGGGCCGCAAGGGTGGCTCTTGCGAATGCCGGTCAGGCGCCGTCTTCGGTCCATTCGACCATGACCACCCCCGTGGTTTCCTGCCCGCCCGCCGCCGCATAGGCGGCCCGCGCGGCGACATTGTCCGCCTCGGTCAGCACCCAGGTCACGGTGCAGCCGCGCTTGCGGCCCTCATCCCGGATCGCGGCGATCAGGGCACGGCCGATGCCCTGGCGGCGGGCCTCCTCGTTCACGCCAAGCTCTTGAAGGAAAAGCTGGGAAGCCTTGTCCGGATGGTCAAGCACGGTGGCGCTGGCAAACCCCACGGCCCGCCCTTCGATCTCGGCGAGAAGCAGGATGTTGCGCGGGTCCGGTGCCCCCGGAGACCCAAGGAATGCCACGATAAATCCCGTGTCTGCCGGTTCGTCGAACACATCTGCGGCAAGCAAGGCCGCGACGTCCTCGGCTCCTGCCCGTCTGATCCGCCATCCAGTCATGCCGCCGTCCCTTTCGCTTTGGTCACGCACCCGTGCGGCACGGTCAGGCCCGCCAGACTTGCCGCTGCACGGGCGGCCATCCTATCCTGCCCGTGTCCAGGAGCTTGTCATGCCGCCCACCCATCCGAACCCCGATCTTTCCGTCGGTCCCGACCGCCACCCGCGCTGGAACTCTGCGCCGAACCGGCGCTGGGGCTTTCACAATCTGCATCGGGTGGCCCGCTATGCCCAGACCTTCCGCGCGGCCCGCGTGCTGGACCTGCGCCTGTCGGCGGACCTGTCGATCCCCGCGCGCGACGATGTGCGGCGGCTGACCGCGCTACCCTGGTTTTCCGCAATGGCCGTCACCGAGGGCAACCGCCTGCTTTACGAGGCCTATGCCCCCGACTTCGGCCCCGACGCGCCGCATTCGATCATGTCGATCTCGAAGCTTGCCGCCCACCTGATCCTGGGTCGGCTGTGCGAGGACGGCAAGATCGGCATGGATGAAACCCTGGGCGAGATCCTTCCGTGGATCGGCGCGGGCTACCACGGCGCGACGGTGCAGGACGTGGCCGACATGAACGTCCACAACGCCTATGACGAGGATTACACCAACCCCGACACCACCGCCTTCCTGCACGAGGTGGCAATGGGCATGCGCCTGCCCGAGGGGCCGGAACCCGCGAACCGCGATTTCCTGGCCGGGATCGGCCTTGCACCGGGCGCGACCGACACCCGCAATCCGACCGGCACCTGCCTTTACAAAAGCGCCAACACCGATGTCCTGATGCTGGCCGCCGAGGCCCGCGGCGAAAGGCCCCTGCGGCTCTGGCTTGCCGACCTAGCCGATGCGGCGGGGATCGAGGGGGCGCTGCACATGGGCACCGACCGTCAGGGGATGCCGATCTTCAGCGGCGGCATATGCCTGACCGCACGCGACCTTTGCCGCTATGGCGCGGTGCTGGCCCGGAAAGGGCAGGGCATTGACGGCAGCCCCTTCGGCTCGGCCGCGTTTCTGGAAGCGACCCGCCGGGGCGGCGTCCCGATGCCGGCCCCCCGCGCGCATCTGCGTTACTCCAACCAGAGCAACACCGACGGCACCTGGGTCGGACATGGCGGTTATGGCGGCCAGTACCTGGTGGCCAACCCCGACACCGGCCGCGTGGCCTGTTTCCTGTCCGTCCTGCAGAACGAGGCCGGCTACGACGCCGCCTACTATCCGCCGATCATCGAGATGCTGGCCGCGATCTGCGCCGGCTAAAGCCGCAGGGCGCGCGCCTCGGCGTGGCGCACGATGGGAAAGGCCGCGCGCCGCCGCAGAAGCTCCGCCTCCGGGACGAGTGCTTCAATGTCGGCGCGGTCTGACGAGGTGAGACCTTCCAGGCCGTTCTCGCCGGGATGGAAGCTTTCCGACAGGGCGCCCTCGGCCAACAGCACCTCGTGCCGGTCGCAGAGCAGGACCACGTAGTCCACGCCTCTTTCTGGCAACACCTGCCGCGCGGTGCGATCGTCGACCAGCGCCTGGGCGGCGACCAGAACCCTGTCCTCGCCGAAATAGACCTCGGCCCGCCAGTCGTCGATCAGTATCCGCTTCTGCGGCGAGACGACCAGGATCCGGTCGTTCCCGACCGTGCCTTCCGAAAATTGCACCGGGCGCAGCGGCGGATGCGCCAACAGCTCCAGCGCCGAGAGGCGCCGCCGTCCAACCCAGCGCAGCGGCCGCGAGCCATTGGCCAGTGTCGTCACCACGTCGCCTGCCGTGAGCGTCTCAACCGTGCGGGGCCCGTCCGGCGTGTCGATCAGCGTGCCTGCGACAAAGGCCGCAACACCCGCAGAGGATCGCTCGACCGGCTGCAGCGCGGACTGCCATGCCCCCGCGACTGCAAGTGCCACCGGCTTTGGCCCGATCCGGACCAGAAACAGGCCCGCCCGCCCCGGGACCGGCTCGAGCGCAACCCGTGACCCTGCTGCATGACTGTCCTCGGCAAGCGCCAAAGGTTCTGCCAGTGCCGCAGCTTCGGACGTGACGTCCAGCACAAGATCGGCAGTCATCGCCCCTGCCGCCAGCGCGGGCTCCTGTTCGGCCAGACGCAGTGCCCAACCGCGACCCGTGGCCGCCCGTGGCAGCAACACATGGTCCAGCGCATA
This sequence comes from Paracoccaceae bacterium, assembly GCA_027484915.1. Lineage (GTDB taxonomy): Bacteria > Pseudomonadota > Alphaproteobacteria > Rhodobacterales > Rhodobacteraceae > Tabrizicola. The sequence continues at coordinate 23,030 of JAIXSA010000126.1, forward strand.
GACGCCGACAGTGATGCGTTCCGCAACCATGTCCGCCAGAAATCCCCGATGTCCCTGCTGCCCCCGCGGTAAGGGCCTGTGTCCCAGTCCGGCCCCGATCATGCCTTGCCAGCCTTTACAGGTCATTTCCAGCAAAAAAGGCATGTGGGGCGGGCCAGCAATTCCGCTTTACGACCCGCGAACTTCCCGCTATCGGACAGGCATGAGCATCGGGACCCGCCATAGCCTTGCCTCGCGCCGACGCCGTAGCGTCTGACGCCGCATCCCGCTGTCCCCGGCGCACCATCCGCGCCACGCCTTTTCCCTTCCGTTGACTCCCGGCCAGCCGTCAGGCACCCATTGGCCTTCACCTGCAAGGACATGCCCCATGATCCCGTCCGTTCTGCCGACCTACAATCGCGCGCCGCTTGCCTTCGTGAAGGGTGAGGGAAGCTGGCTTCACGCCGAAGACGGTCGCCGCTTCCTTGACCTCGGTTCGGGAATCGCGGTGAACGCTCTGGGTCATGCGCATCCGGCGCTGGTGCAGACGCTGACGGACCAGGCGCGGAAGCTGTGGCATGTGTCCAACGTCTACACGATCCCGGAACAAGAGCGGCTGGCCAAGCTTCTGACCGAGAACACCTTTGCCGACACCGTCTTCTTCACCAACTCCGGCACCGAAACGGCAGAGCTGGCAATCAAGATGGCGCGCAAGTTCCACTATGACGCTGGCCAGCCCGACCGGGTGGAGATTGTCGCCTTCGAAGGCGCCTTCCACGGCCGCTCCACCGGCGCCATCGCGGCGGCGGGGTCGGAAAAGATGGTCAAGGGCTTCGGGCCCCTGATGCCCGGCTTCAAGCACCTGAAGTGGCCCGCAAATGACGCCGACCATGCGGCCATCCGCGCGGCCATCACCGACAAGACCTGCGCGGTGATCATCGAGCCGATCCAGGGCGAGGGCGGTATCCGTGTCGTCCCCGACCAGTGCCTGAAGGGCCTGCGCGACATTTGCGACCAGACCGGCGCGCTTCTGATCTTCGACGAGGTGCAATGCGGCATGGGCCGCACCGGCCGCCTCTTCGCGCATGAATGGGCGGGGGTGACACCGGACATCATGATGGTCGCCAAGGGCATCGGCGGCGGCTTCCCCCTGGGCGCGGTCCTGGCCACCGAACGTGCCGCATCCGGCATGACCGCGGGCACCCACGGCTCCACCTATGGCGGCAATCCGCTCGGCTGTGCCGTTGGGGCCAAAGTCGTCGAACTCATCTCGGACCCTGCCTTCCTGGCCGAGGTCGCCCGCAAGGGCGCGCTGATGCGTCAGGGCCTCGAATCCCTCGTCGCCCGCCACCCGCAAGTGTTCGAGGGCGTCCGGGGCGAAGGCCTGATGCTGGGCCTGAAATGCAAGCCTGCGCCCACCGAGGTGGTGAAGGCCGGCTACGAGGCCGGTGTCCTGACCGTAGCCGCCGCCGACAGTGTCCTGCGTCTGCTTCCGGCGCTGAACATCCCTGACACCGACATTGCCGAGGCCCTCACCCGCCTCGACCAGGCCGCCACCCAGCTTGAACAGGCCGCCTGACTTCATCTTTGTCCAAATATCCTGGGGGTCCGGAGGCAATGCCCCCGGCTGCCAGCCAAAAAGCGAAACGACATGAACCACTTCCTTGACATCCACAAGACCGACCCGGCCCAGTTGCGGGCCATGATCGACACCGCGCAGGCGATGAAGACCGCCCGTAACGGCCGCCCCAAGGGCTCGCCCGACGACGACCAGCCCTTGAAGGGCCACATGGTCGCGCTGATCTTCGAAAAGCCCTCGACCCGCACCCGCGTCTCCTTCGACGTGGGCGTCCGCCAGATGGGCGGCGAGACGATGGTGCTGTCGGGCAAGGAAATGCAGCTGGGCCACGGCGAGACCATCGCGGACACCGCCCGCGTCCTGTCGCGCTATGTCGACCTGATCATGATCCGGACCTTTGAAGAGGCGACTCTCCTGGAAATGGCCGAACACGCCACCGTCCCGGTGATCAATGGCCTGACGAACCGCACCCATCCCTGCCAGATCATGGCCGACGTGATGACCTATGAGGAACACCGCGGCCCCATCGGGGGCAAGAAGGTCGTCTGGTGCGGCGACGGCAACAACGTCTGTGCGTCCTTCCTGCACGCCGCCGGGCAGTTCGGATTCGACTTCACCTTCACTGGTCCCGAAACGCTCGACCCCGAGGACAAGTTCGTCGCCTTCGCCCGCGAGAAGGGGTCCAAGATCACCATCCAGCGCGATCCCTTCACCGCCGTCGAAGGGGCCGACCTTGTGGTCACCGACACCTGGGTCTCGATGCACGACCCCGAATCCGCCAAAGAACGCCGCCACAACCAGCTGCGCCCCTACCAGGTCAACGAACAGCTCATGTCGCGCGCCAAGCCCGACAGTCTCTTCATGCACTGCCTGCCCGCGCACCGGAACGACGAGGCGACGAGTGCCGTGATGGACGGCCCGCATTCGGTGATCTTCGATGAGGCCGAGAACCGCCTGCACGCGCAGAAGGCGATCATGCGCTGGTGCCTCGGGGTCTAGGTCAGGTCACTGGCTGATCCAGATTTCCAGATGGCCGGGGGTGTCCATCGCATAGGCTGAATCGGTGACGTCCAGCACCTTGATGGACGTGCCGCCCATCGCGCGGGACAGGTCCTCGGCCAGCACTTCGGCCCGGTCCTGGTCCTTCGGATGGAAGAAGCGCACCTCGTTCAGCCCGGCGGCGTGGTCGTAGCGCTCGCCTCCCTGGTCCGCCCCCTCGATAGGCCAGCCCAGGGCCACTAGATCGCGGGCGATCTTTTGCACGCTCTCGCGCTCCAATCCTGCGAACTGGATGTAGACCGTGGTCGAGCCGCGATCGACGTCCGTGCGCGCGGGTGCAGTCTCGGAAACGGTCGGACCGGACGCCTCGGCCTCGGCAACGACGGCGGCCTGCAGCACGTCGACGGGCGAGGTGCTGCAGGCCGCCGGTTTCCAGAACCCGGTCAGGCAGTCCAGCTTTGCATAGGGCAGCGTGTTCCCTGCAAGGACCTGCCCCGTCACCCCGATCGCGAAGAGCAGGGCCAGGATGACCAGCGTCCAGCAGGCCACCAGCGCCAAGGCTTCGGGCATCCGCGCCAGCACCGCCACGAGAACCGAGAAGATCAGCAACGCGACCGGGATGTGCCAGAAGGTCAGCCCGCTGTCCTTGACCTGGTTTCCGAAGACTGCGGCCAGGGCCAGCAAGAGAAAGCCGCCGATCAGCAGTGTCGCCGCGCGACGATTGATCTTCAGCGCAACTTCAAGCGTCTTGATGGGATCCAAAGACATGAACGAAGACTCCTGGAATAAGGGTCTCAGACTGTGCAGGGGTAAAGGAAGGTCGGCAATCGGCCGGAAATCGGTTCCGGCACCCTATCACAACGGCGCTTGCGACGCAAAGTCCAAGCCCGCGCCGACGGGGCCGGTCGGGTCGGGTTTCCCCCTGACAAGCCGCGCCCTTTGGCACAGGGCCCTTGGCATTGTCACCCGGTTCCGCCACCCTGCCGGCAGATCTCAGGAGGACTCACATGCACCGCCGTTCCGTCGCCGTCTTCGACCGCTTCCTCTCGGCCCTCTCCACCATCCTCGACAAGGCCGAGGCGCATTGCGAAGCGAAGAAGATCAAGCCCGAGGTCATCCTGACCGCGCGCCTGTTCCCCGACATGCTCCCCTTCACGCGGCAGGTTCAGCTCGCCTGCGACTTCGCCGCACGGGGCACGGCGCGGCTGGCGGGGGTGGAACCGAAAGGCTTCCCCGATACCGAGACCACCTTTGCCGAGCTGAAGGACCGCATCAGTGCGGCGCGCGGCTACATGGGCAGCTTCCAGGCCGCCGATTTCGCCCATGCCGACACCCGCGACGTCCATTTCAAGGCCGGACCCCGCGACATGGTGCTGAAGGGGGATGAGTTCCTGTCCTTCTATTCGCTGCCGCAGTTCTACTTCCACATCACCACCGCCTACGACATCCTGCGTCACAACGGGGTAGAGCTTGGCAAGCGCGACTACATGGGCGCTGCATGAACCGCGCGGTTCTGGTCATCGACATGCAGGAAGGGATGGCCGACCGGATCCGCGCCGGCCGCCCGACGGCGACCCCCGACGCGCCAGAGCGGATCGCCGCGCTGCTGGCAGGGGCGCGGGCGCAGGGGCTGCCGGTGGTGCATGTGCTCCACGACGACCCGCATCCGGACTCGCCCTTCCGCAAGGGTCTGCCCGGAGCCGAGCCGATGCCCTGCGCCGTGCCCCAGGTTGGCGAGACGGTGTTGTGGAAGCATGGATCCAGCGCCTTCCACGGCACCGGCCTTGATACCCACCTGAAGGCGCTGGGCATTGCCGAACTGGTCGTTGCCGGGGCCGTCGCCGCCTTCTGCGTCACCTCAACGGTCCGGCAGGCCTCCGATCTCGGCTATCGGGTGCTTCTGCCGCAGGATGCGCTCCTGGGCTTCGACCTGCCCGGGCATGACGGCGGCCAGATCCACGCCGGAACCGTCTTCCGCGTCACGCTGTCGCTTCTGGGGGCCGATTTTGCGACGCTGACCACGGTCGACGCCCTCGCCGCCTAGGGCGCCCCGTCAGGGGCGGCCTTGATCTAGGGGCCTGGCTGTCCCCACCGCCCGCCGCGGCGATTGCCCCTACGCCGGCTGTCCGTCCTTTGGGGCCAGCACCTTGGCCCGCCCGTCGGCATCCGCCGCCCGCGCCGCGAGCAATGCCACCAGCACCAGGACCAGCGCCAGGCCGGCATAGGTCGGACGGAAGCCCAAATGCTCGGCCACGAAGCCGATGGTCGAGGGCGCGACGAGGATCCCGCAATAGCCCACCATCGTCACGATCGAGATCGCACTGGCCGAGGGCAGGCGCGGATGGTTCCCGGCCGCCGAGAACAGGATCGGGACCATGTTGGCGATCCCAAGGCCCGCGACGAAGAAGCTGACGATCACCATCCAGCCTTCCGTGGCCACCGCCCCGCCCATCATGCCCGCTGCCCCGAGCCAGCCCGAGATCCGCAGCGTCCGCACCGCGCCGAACCGGTTGCGCACCGTGTCGCCCAGAAAGCGCATCAGCGCCATCGCACCCGCGAAGAAGGCGAAGCCCAGGCCCGAAACGAAGACATCCGACCCCAGTTCCTTCTGCATGTAGATCGCCGCCCAATCCAGGATGGCGCCTTCGGGCACCATCGAGGCCAATGCCAGGAACCCCAGAAGCCAGACGTGGAAGTCCTTGGGGAAAAGCCGCGTCTTCGGCGCAGGGGCCGCATCGATGACTACGGGCTGCGGCTCTTCCGGCAGCAGGAACGGCATCGCGAGAAGCACGACCACGGCCACCACCCCGGCGGTCAGCAGCGACTGCAGCTCGGACCCCCAATGCGCGATGACCCAGGCCCCGGCAGACCCGCCGATGAAGCCGCCCAGGCTCCAGAACCCGTGGCTTGAGGACATGATCGCCCGGTTTAGCCGCCGCTCGATCACCACGGCCTGCGCGTTCATTGCCACGTCCATGCAGCCCGCCATCGCGCCGAAGACCGCCATGAACACGGCAAGAAGCCAGAGGTTGGGCGAAAAGACCACCATCGGCAGCACCGGTATCAGTGCGAGCGAGAAGAGGGACAGCACCCGCCGCCCGCCGTAAAGGCTGATAAGCCGTCCGGCGAACAGCATGGCGGACACCGCCCCCATTCCCAGCACCAGGATCAGCAGGCCAAGTGCGGATTCGGTCACGTCATGGCGCGGCATCAAGAGCGGGATCTGCGGTGCCCAGGCGCCCATGACAAAGCCATTGGCCAGAAACATGGCCGCCACCGCCCACCGCGCGCGCCGCGCCTGAACATCCACCTGCATGATCTGCCTCTCGATTGTTAGCGCATGTCATATGCGGACCCGATCACCGGCGAAAGGGCCGGAAGATCAACACGTGTTGCAGGGTTGAAAGGAAAGCCCGGTCCTTCAGGTTCCCCGCGGCTTTGCCCGCAAGGTCGGTTCGGCCTGCGTCGGGTCTTCCGGCCACGGGTGACGCGGATAGGCCCCCCGCATGTCCTTGCGCACATCCGCGTAAGAGGTCGCCCAGAACCGCGGCAGGTCCGTCGTGACCTGCACCGGGCGCTGGGCCGGGGACAGAAGCGTCACCCGCAGCGGCATCCGTGCCGCCCCCACCACCGGATGCACCGTGACCCCGAACATCTCTTGCAGCCGCACCTCGATCGCCGGCACCTCGCCCTCGTAGTCGATCGGGATCTTCCGCCCCAGCGGGGTCTCGAAACTGCCTGGCACAAGGCGGTCCATCTCGGCCAGCCGGTCCCAGCCGATCAGGCCCTGCAAGGCCGGAACGAGGTCAACCCCCCGGATCTCCGGCTCGGTCCGGACGCCAGAGAGATGCGGCAGAAGCCAGTCCTCGGCCGTCGCCAGAAGCTCGGCATCCTCCACCCCCGGCCAGCCCTCGCCCCGTGCCAGCCGCGCGCGGGCCCGCAACCGCCGTGAGGCCGCCGACCAGGGCAGGCCGGCAAGCCGCACCCCCTCCAGCGCCGCCTGCGCCACCGCCTCGGAGGGCGCATCCCAATGCCGGTCGTCCAGCACCAGCGCCCCCAGCCGCTCCTGTCGCCGCGACACCACACGGCCCTCGCGCCGCGACCATTCGCAAAGCTCGACCCAGGCGATGCGGTCGCCGAAAATTCCCCGCACCTCGGCATCAGAGATCGCCACGGCCTGCCGCACCGTCGCTTCCCGCGCGTCTCCGTCGAGGTCCGTCGCCACGATCAGCCGCGCCCCGGACAGCGACAGCCCCGGCGCCATCGCCGCCCCCTTGCCGCCCGACAAGACCCAACGCGGCGCTTCGCCCTTGCGCCGAAGCCCGATCCGGTCGGGATAAGCCAGTGCCGCCATCTCGGCGAGCGAATGGTCCGCGCTGCGCCTCTCCGACGGCCCGCCCGCCGCACTGGTCGCCGCCGCCTCGAGCCGCTTCGCCTCGACCCGCACCCGCTCCACCACAGCCCGGTCCGCCTCCGGACCTGGCCGCTGGATCGCCTGCATCCGCAGGGCAAGGTCCGGCCCCGCGCCCCGCAACGGATCCCGTTCGGCCAGAAGTGCGGCCAGCGTCGCCGCCTGCGGCCCGGCCACCGCCAGCATGTGCCCCAATCGGGGATGCAAGGGCAGCGCCGCCAACACGCGCCCATGCGCCGTGATGTGGCCCCGCGCGTCCAGTGCCCCCAACCCCTGCAGCAAGGCCCGCGCTTCGGCCAATGGCCCCGCCGGGGGTGGCGTCAGGAAGGGCAGCTCAGTCCCGCCCCATAGCGCCAGCTCCAGCGCCAGCCCGGCAAGGTCCGCCACCTCGATCTCGGCGGGCGGGTAGGGGGCCAGCCCGCCCTCTTCGCCCTTCGTCCACAGCCGGTAGCAGACCCCGGCGCTGACCCGACCCGCGCGGCCCCGGCGCTGCTCGGCCTCGGCCTTGGTCACCCGCTCTGTCACCAGCCGCGACATGCCCGAGTTCGGGTCAAACCGCGCCCGGCGCGCGCGGCCCGCATCCACCACGACGCGGATGTCCGGCAAGGTCAGCGAGGTCTCGGCGATGGAGGTCGCCAGAACCACCTTGCGTCCCTCGGCTGGGGCCAGTGCGGCCCGCTGCGCTGCAAAGTCCATCGCCCCGAACAGGGGCCGCACCGCCACGCCTGGCAGGTCACGGATCAGACCCTCCACCCGCCGGATTTCGCCTTCGCCCGGCAGGAAGACCAGCATCCCGCCCTCCGTCTCGTCCAGCGCCGCCTTCACTGCCCCCGCGACCAGCGCCTCCAGCCGCAGCGAGGCATCGGGGGGCCGCGGCAGCCACCGCGTCTCCACCGGGAAGGCGCGGCCCTCCGAGGTGACGACCGGCGCACCGCCCATCAGCGTTGCCACGGGGGCCGCGTCCAAAGTCGCGGACATGACCAGAAGCTTCAGGTCCTCACGCAGCGCCCCCCGCACCTCAAGGCACAGCGCCAGCCCCAGATCGGCATTCAGCGACCGCTCGTGGAATTCGTCAAAGATCACCAGCCCGACGCCCGCAAGCTCCGGGTCCGTCTGGATCATCCGCGTCAGGATCCCTTCGGTCACCACCTCGATCCGCGTCTCACGGGAAACCTTCGCCTCACCCCGGATGCGGTAGCCCACCGTCCGCCCCACCGGCTCACCCAGCGTTTCCGCCATCCGCTCGGCCGAGGCGCGGGCCGCCAGCCTGCGCGGCTCCAGCATCAGGATGCGGCCAGCGACCATGCCCCGCGCCAGCAGGTCCAGGGGCACCAGCGTCGTCTTCCCCGCTCCGGGGGGTGCCTGCAGCACCGCCATCCCGTGCGCGGACAGCGCCTCGGCAAGCTCGGGCAACACATGGGAAACCGGCAGTTCGATCATCCCCCGCTTATGGCGCGACCTGCCGCGCATGGCCAGAGGCGCGGCTTTCCAACCCGGCACACCCGGCGCATGATCGACCGGAAGGAGAGCCCCATGCCGCAGACCGCCCGCACCATCCAGCTTGTCCAGCGCCCCGTCGGGGCACCCCGGCCGGAAGACTTCCGTATCGCCGAGGTCCCGCTTCCCGACCCCGGCCCAGGCGAGGTGCTCCTCAGGATGTAGTGGCTTTCCCTCGACCCCTACATGCGCGGCCGGATGTCCGACGCCCGCTCCTACGCCGCGCCCACGCCCCTTGGCAGCCCCCCGCCGACCGAGGCCGTGGCCCGCGTGCTGCTGTCCAATAACCCCGGCCTTGCGGCAGGCGATCAGGTCCTCGTCTACGACGCCTGGCGGGACCACACGGTCGCCAAGGCGGCCAACTGCCGCAAGCTCGACCCTGCGCAGGCCCCGGTGCAGTCCTGGCTCGGCGTCCTCGGCATGCCCGGCCGGACGGCCTGGGCGGGCCTGAAGCACATCGGCAAACCGAAACCTGGCGACACCCTCGTCGTCGGCGCCGCCACGGGCGCAGTCGGCAGCCTGGTGGGCCAGATCGCGCGCCTGCAGGGCCTGCGCGTCGTGGGTGTGGCGGGCGGCGCGGAGAAGTGCCGCCATGCCACCGAAACGCTCGGCTTTGACGCCTGCCTCGACCGCCACCAGCCCGACCTTGGCCAACGGATGGCGGATGCCTGCCCCAGGGGGATCGACATCTACTTCGAACTCACCGGGGGCGATGTGCTGACCGCCGTCCTTCCCCTCCTGAACCCCTTCGCCCGGATTCCCGTCTGCGGCACGATCGCCAGCTACAACGCCACCACCGCGCCCGAAGGTCCAGACCGCCTGCCCGCCCTCATGCGCCTGATTCTGACCCGCAGCCTGACCGTCCGCGGCTTCATCGTCAGCGAGTTCGACGCCGACCGCCCGGCCTTCGAGACCGAGATGTCTGCCTGGCTCGCCTCGGACCGGATCGTTCACAAAGAGGACATCTCCCACGGACTCGACAGCATGGTCCCGGCCTTCATCGGCATGCTCGAGGGCCGAAACTTCGGCAAGGCCCTGGTCCGGCTGGACTAGCCGCGCATCTCGCCCTTTCACATTTGCCCAAATATCCCCGCCGGAGGCCCCCTGAGCCATCCTGTGCGTCCTTCACGCACAGGATGGCGAGGCAAAAGGACTTCGCGCGGCACGCGCTCCTTTCGAAAGCCGCCCGAACCCTCTACGCCGCCGGAACGCTGTCCCCCCTCGCCAAGCCCGCAAGCTTCCGGCAATAAGTCTGAAACGCGAGGGACAATGGACACCACCGAACGCGCCCGCCTCATCCGCGCCGGAGACCGCCGGGCGCTTGCCCGTGCGATCACGCTGGTCGAAAGCGCGCGCGCCGACCACAGGGCCGAGGCGCTGGCGCTTCTTGATGCGCTCCGCTCCGGCCCGCAGGCGCTGCGCATCGGGCTTTCGGGCACGCCCGGCGTCGGCAAATCGACCTTCATCGAAAGCTTCGGCTTGATGCTGACCGGACAGGGCCTCAAGGTCGCCGTCCTCGCCGTCGACCCCTCCTCTGCGCGTTCCGGCGGCTCGATCCTCGGCGACAAGACGCGGATGGAACGCCTCAGCCGCGAACCGAACGCCTTCATCCGGCCCTCGCCCAGCCAAAGCCAGCTTGGCGGCGTCGCCCGCCGCACGCGCGAGGCTGTCTCCCTGTGCGAGGCTGCAGGCTTCGGCGTCGTCCTGATCGAGACGGTGGGCGTCGGCCAGTCCGAAACCGTGGTCGCGGAATTGAGCGACCTCTTCCTCCTCCTCCTCGCGCCCGCCGGCGGCGACGAGTTGCAGGGCGTCAAGCGCGGCATCATGGAGATGGCGGACCTCATCCTCGTGAACAAGGCCGACGGCGACCTGAAACCTGCCGCGCTGCGCACGGTCGCCGACTATTCAGGCGCCCTCCATCTGCTGCGCCGCCGCCCGCAGGACCCGAAGGATTTCCCAAAGGCGCTGCCCGTCTCGGCCCTGGCCGACGAAGGCCTGGTCCAGGCCTGGGACGAGATGCGCACCCTGATTGCCTGGCGCAAGCAGCACAGCCACTGGGACCGCACCCGCGCCGCGCAAGCCCGCCACTGGTTCCAGGAAGAGGTCCGCCAAGGCCTCCTTGCCGCCCTGCTGCGCGAGCCGCAAAAGGGCCTGATGACCAGCCTCGGCGACCGCGTCGCGGCAGGAGACCTCACGCCAGAGGCCGCCGCCGCGCAGATGCTCGACCTTCTGGGCCGGCGGTGAAGGGCGGTCTGCCCACCGAAACCATCTTCGACGGCGACCTCCTGCAGGCCCGCCTTACCCGCCCGCGAGAGGGGAGCCGGGTGCTTTACGTGACCTACCGCCAGCGCCTGGACCAGCCCGGAAGCTTTTCTGACGATCCGCCGGTCCGCAATGCCCTGACGCGCGGGCTTGCCCATCTGCACCTCCAGTCGCGCTGGAACGACTGGTATCTGAATGCGGAGACCCCGGCGCTTGAAGACGCCCTCCGCGATCTTCGCGCCGGCTTCGACGAAGCCCGCGCCGTCGGCTACTCGATGGGCGGCTATGCGGCCCTGCGCTTTGCCGCAGCGCTGGACCTGACCCAGGCGCTGGTGATCTCGCCCCAGTTTACCCTGGACCGCCAGATCATCCCGCAAGAGAACCGATACCGCGAAGCGGCCCGCTATGACCGCGCGCTTGGCGATCTGTCGCGGCACGGCAAACCTGACCTCGCCGGCGCAGTCGTCTTCGACCCCAGCCATCCGCTTGATCCGCTTCACGCCCGGCTCATCGTCCGAACCATGCCGCGGATGGGCCTTGCGCCCTGCAGGTACGGCGGCCACCCGGCAACGCAGGCCATACGGACCGGAGGCGGATTTGGCAGGCTCCAGGCGCTGGGTCTCGAGGGCGCGCTGTCCGCCCCCGCAATCACCCGCCTGCACCGCGCGCTCCGCCCGCAGTCCAGCCGCTACTGGCACTTCCGCGCACAGGCCTGCCTCGTTCGTGGCAAGCACGCGGAAGCCGAGCGTGCCCTCGCCCGCGCCGAAGCCCTTGCGCGGGAATAGGGCTGGCGCTGTCGCCTGCGCTACCGTGTGAATATCAGCGCCAGCCCGATGACCGCCAGCAGCGCCCCAGCCCAGCTGAGCAGGCTTGGCCGCTGCCCGGTCCGCAGCCAGAGCAGCGGCAGGATGATCACCGGCGAGGTCGCCGACAGCGTGGCGATGATCCCGGTCTGTGACCCCTGCAGCGCGTAAAGGAAAAGCGTCATGCCAAGAAGAAGCCCGATCAACGCCGTCGCTGCCGTCAGGAGCAGGACATGTCGGGACACCACGTCCGGGCGCGGCGGGGCAAAGGGAAGTCCAGCGACAACGCCCATCGCCAGCCCCGAGGCTCCGACCCGGATCAGCGAGCCGACATAGGGGTCAAGCCCGCCCGCCATGTAGGGCCGTGCAATAAGTGCACCTGTTGCCTGCCCAAGGGCTGCGCCCAGTCCGAACAGGACCCCGATGCCCAGCCCGCCCCAGACCTGCTCCAGCCGATGCGCGCCGCTGGCGGGCCGACCCAGAATGGCCAACGCCACGCCCAGGACCGTCACCGCGATGCCCAGTCCCGCCTGCCAACCCAGCCGCTCGCCAAGCACCAGCCAGCCCAGCACCGCCGCCATTGGCGCGTTCAGCGCGAAGACCGCCCCGGCACGGCGCGGCCCCAGACGGCCGACGGCGGCAAAGTTCAGCGTGTCGCCCAGAAGGATGCCAACGACGCCGGACAGAGCCAGCACTGCCACGGTCTGCCAGCCGGGCAGCGCCAAAGTCCCCGATCCCAGCACCAGCGCCGCAAGGATCAGCGAAACGAAGACCTGCCGGATCAGGTTGAAATGGAACGGACCCAGCGCCCGGATCGCGTCCGAGGCAAGGATGCCCGTGGTCGCCCAGCAGGTCGCGGTGCCCAAGGCGGCAAGTTCGTGGATCGGAAATGCCATGTCCGAACTCCCTTCCGGACCTGCCTGACATGCAGGCCGGCACATCGCAACCCGGCTTGCCGCATGTCTTGTTTCGGCACCAAGGGCCCGCTGACCGCTTGACGGCACCGGGGATTCCCCTTACACGCCCCCAATCGAATTCGAAGGCTGGGGATTCCCTGCCTTCCCCCGCTTTTGACGAACCGAAGGAACACCGAAATGTCTCGCGTCTGCGAACTCACCGGCAAGGGCCCGATGACGGGGAACACCGTCTCCCACGCCAACAACAAGTCCCGCCGTCGGTTCCTCCCGAACCTGAACGAAGTGACGATGATCTCCGATGTGCTCGGCCAGTCGTTCAAGCTGCGCGTCACCGCTGCGGCGCTGCGTTCGGTCGACCACCGCGGGGGTCTTGACGCCTATCTGGCCAAGGCCAAGGACGACGAACTGTCGGCCGCCGCGCTGAAGATCAAGAAAGACATCGCCAAGGCCCAGGCCGCCGCCTGACGCCTTCGACGTCGTCGAAAAGGCCCCGCCTTCGGTTCGAAGGCGGGGCCTTTCGCATTTCTGCCGGGCGGTGGGCAGATTGCCCACCCTACGACAAAGACGTCACGCTGCGGCGGCTGCAGGGCCCGCAAGCTGCGCCCAGAGCGCAGGCTGTCTTGCCCGCAGCCCCGTAGGAGGGGCGATCCGCCCACCGTGCCGTCAGAATCACCCGGCGCAATAGGCTTCGGCCGTCTGGCCAAAGCTCTTGTAGCGGTCCCAGAACGCATCATCCGACTTCGACTGCGACACCCAGGTCGCATGCGCGGCTTCGGGGTTCTTGAAGAACTTCGCCGCCCGCTTCTGATCGCCGCCCGACAGCGTCATGTCGGCCGCCTGCTGGATGCAGCCGCACAAAGCCCGGTTTCCGCCCCGGTCCGAGGCCATGCAAGCCCGCTCGATCGGACCGGCTCCGGCCACGCCGGCAACCACACAGGACGCCGCAACGGCGGCCACAAACAAGATGGATTTCATTTCGCTCTGCCTCTTTGCCGGCCCGGGGGCGCACAAGGCATCCTCCCTCACTGGTCATTTTCTGACATGCATCATGCCGTTTCAAAGCAATTTTTTCAAGCCTCCCAGTAACTTGGCAAGTTTTGGCCGAGGCTCGCAACGGCTCGCGTCGGCGATCCACGCCCTGCACAAGATGCAGTAGATCTGGGCGCACCCGGCGGGTGGCCGCTTCACGCCGAAGTGAAGCGGCCCCGTGTCTTCACTCGATCGCCTCGATCCCGGCGGCGCGCATCCGTGCCACGGTCTCGCGCATCGCCTGCAGGCGGTCGGGCGGCGTGCCCTCCCAGCCCCGCACCTCTCCCATCACGCGAAGGGCTTCGCGGCTTCGGTAGGACCGTGTCGGGTTGCCCGGGAACTTCTTGTCCGTGACGTTGGGATCGTCCTCGAACGCGCCCATCGGCTCCACGACATAGACCCGTGGCTCCGCCTCGGCCTGGGCCAGCTCGGCCGCCAGGACCGCGATATCAAGCCGCGCGGTCAGGTAGACCCACGCGGCTGGTCGGCCCGCGCCATAGTTTGATGTCAGGCCCGCGACGATGAGATCGCCCCGCACCAGGTCCGCCTTCGTGCCGTGAAAATAGTGCCCCGCAGCATCGGTCATTCCGTTCTCCGTCCGTCGTGTCGCCAAGGCTCCCCAGATTGCCCCATCCGGCCGCCCCCGCCCAGACTTGAACGAAATTCGTTTCTTCCCACATCAGGGCAAAGCTTCCCCGGATTTCCCTTCCGCATAAGCCCTTTCCGGCTCGCACTGCACAGGCTATATGCGGCCCCATGACCGAGCTTTCCCAGATCCGCAACTTCTCCATCGTGGCGCATATCGACCACGGCAAATCCACCCTGGCCGACCGGCTGATCCAGTCGACGGGCACTGTCGCCGAACGCGACATGCAGGCCCAGCTCTTGGACAGCATGGACATCGAGCGGGAACGCGGCATCACCATCAAGGCCAACACCGTCCGGATCGACTACGTCGCCAAGGACGGCAAGGCTTATGTGCTGAACCTGATCGACACCCCCGGCCACGTCGACTTTGCCTATGAGGTCAGCCGCTCCATGCGCGCCGTCGAAGGCTCACTCCTCGTCGTGGACGCATCCCAGGGGGTCGAGGCGCAAACGCTGGCCAATGTCTACCAGGCGCTGGACGCAGGCCACGAGATCGTCCCGGTCCTGAACAAGATCGACCTCCCCGCCGCCGAGCCGGAGCGGGTCAAGCAGAACATCGAGGACGTGATCGGCCTCGACGCCTCGGACGCCATCCCGATCTCCGCCAAGACCGGCCTCGGCATCCCCGACGTCTTGGAGGCCATCGTCCACCGCCTCCCCGCCCCCAAGGGCGACCGCAACGCGCCCCTGAAGGCCATGCTCGTCGACAGCTGGTATGACGCCTACCTTGGCGTTGTCGTCATGATCCGCATCGTCGACGGCGTCGTGAAAAAGGGCGACCGCATCAAGATGATGCAGACCGGCGCAGTCTACGGCATCGACAAGCTTGCCGTCCTGAAACCCCAGATGGTCGACATCCCCGAGCTTGGGCCCGGCGAAATCGGCGTCTTCACGGCAAGCATCAAGCAGGTCCGCGACACCAAGGTCGGCGACACGATCACCCACGAAAAGAAGCCGTGCGCCGAAGCGCTGCCCGGCTTCAAACCCTCGGTCCCCGTCGTCTTCTGCGGCCTCTTCCCGGTCGACGCCAACGACTTCGAGGCCCTGCGCGACGCCATTGAGAAGCTGGCCCTCAACGACGCCTCCTTCACCTACGAGATGGAAACCTCCGCCGCCCTCGGCTTCGGCTTCCGCATGGGCTTCCTCGGCCTTCTCCACCTCGAGGTTGTCCGTGACCGGCTGGAACGCGAATACGACCTCGACCTGATCACCACCGCCCCGTCCGTGGTCTTCAAGCTCCACATGAAGGACGGCGAGGTCCGCGATCTTCACAACCCCGCCGACATGCCCGACCTCACTTACGTCGACCATATCGAAGAGCCGCGGATCAAGGCCACGATCATGGTGCCGGACGAATACCTCGGCGACATCCTCAAGCTCTGCCAGGACCGCCGCGGCATCCAGGCAAACCTCACCTACGCCGGCCAGCGCGCAATGGTGGAATACGACCTGCCCTTGGCTGAAGTGGTGTTCGACTTCTATGACCGCCTGAAATCGGTGACCAAGGGCTACGCGTCCTTCGACTACCAGATCAGCGAATACCGCGAGGACAACCTCGTGAAGATGTCGATCCTGGTGAACGACGAACCCGTCGATGCGCTTTCAATGATGGTCCACCGCGACCGGGCCGAGGCGCGTGGCCGCTCCATGGTCGAGAAGCTGAAGGACCTGATCCCCCGCCACATGTTCAAGATCCCGATCCAGGCAGCCATCGGCGGCCGGGTGATCGCGCGGGAGACGCTGTCGGCCATGCGCAAGGACGTGACCGCCAAGTGCTACGGCGGCGACGCGACCCGGAAGAAGAAGCTGCTGGAGAAGCAGAAAGCCGGCAAGAAGAAGATGCGCCAGTTCGGCAAGGTCGAGATCCCGCAGGAAGCGTTCATCGCGGCGTTGAAGATGGATGGGTAAGCTGCGTCTTCAAACGCGGTACCCAAACCAATCAGTGTGCCGCCCAATGCGATCGGATGGTGCGCTGTAGCGCACCCTGCTGCTTACATACCGGCCTGAGCTTCCTGGCTCTCCTCGGTGATCGCCTCTCCGGCGTTCTCGATGTCCTGGCCTGCGCCCTGGATGGTTTCGCAGGCGGTCACGGCAAGCAGGGAAAAAAGCACGAGCAGTCGGGTCATGGGTCAACTCCATCATAAGGTCTGACCCTCAACCCCCGCCGACGCCGGAAAGTTCCCTGCGCAGAAAACGGGGGCTCGCCCGCCCCGCCCATGTCCCCTGCGATCCCGAAATTTACCTGCACACCCCCAGGTCGTCGCAGAACACCCCCGCCGCGCCGCCGACGACGGCGCCGGTCAGGGCGTTCCCGCCCGTGACGTCCGCGATCACCGCGCCACCGGCCGCTCCGGCCAGCCCGCGCTCGGTGTCCGTGTTCAGGCAGCCCGACAGCGCCACCACACAGGCCAAGAGGCCCCCAAGCTTCACACTCTTCATCCGTTCCCCTCCAGGTTGATGTGCCCGATCCTGCCGGACCCCTCCGCGCTCTGCATCTGGGATCCTCTTGCGGCTGCGGGCGTCGGCAGTCTTCCACGCACAGGCTCGCGCGAAACCAGCGAGGGCTTGCCGATGCGCCATCGGGTGCGGGCAAAAGTTAACTGCATTCCTACCCACCGCGCGTAGAGACGGAAGGAAGACGCCAGCAAGACGGAGGAAGACGTTTAACCCCCTGTTAACCAAGCTTTGCCATCCTTGCTGCATGAAACACATCATCCCCTTGATTTCGTGCCTTTTCATAGCCGCTTGTGGTGCCTCGCCGGCGCCGGAGTTCTTCGGGGCCACCCGCACCGACGTCACGGTTAACGGCCGCGACTACACCGTCTTCCAGAAAGGTGAGCGGGTAGAGGTCATACGCCTTGCCTACGCCACCCGGGGGCAGCATCAGGAGATCCGCGCCACGATGATCGAACTCATCCCGCGCGTTACGGGGTGCAAACTGCGCGAAAGCACCTTGCAGGGCGACAGTGGCGAGATGCGCGGGTCGCTCGACTGCCCTAAGCAGCCTTGACTCGTCAGGCAAAACCCCCAAGAAGCAGGCACCGAACCGGGGGCCTGCCATGCGCCAGATCGACCTTTCCCGCACCCTGCCGCAGGCGCGGATTGCGGAACTTCCCAATCCCTATTTCGGCAAGGTCCGTGACTGCTATGACCTGCCCGACGGCACGCGCCTCCTGATCTCCTCGGACCGGATTTCCGCGTTCGATCAGATACTTGCGGTGATTCCCTGGAAGGGCCAGGTCCTGACGCAACTCGCGCGCTACTGGTTCGACCACACGTCGGACATCGCCGCGAACCACGTCCTCGGTTACCCCGATCCGAACACCGTCCACTGCAAGCGCGTGACGATCCTGCCTGTCGAAATCGTCGTCCGCGGCTATCTTGCGGGCACCACCTCGACCTCGATACTGACCCAGTACAAGGCGGGAGCACGGGTGATGTACGGCCACACCCTTCCGGACGGCCTGCGCGACAACCAGGCTCTGCCGCAGGCCATCATCACGCCGACGTCGAAGGCCTTCGACGGCGGACATGACGAACCGCTGACGGCCGAAGAAATCCTTGCGTCCGGCCTGTTAACCAGTGCCCAATGGGACGAGGTCAGCGCCAAGGCTTTGGCCCTTTTCGCCCGAGGGCGGGAAATGGCGCGAAAACAAGGGCTTATACTTGTAGATACCAAATACGAGTTCGGCACCGATGCCGCCGACAATATCCTGCTCGCCGACGAAATCCACACCCCCGATTCCAGCCGCTACTGGATCGCCGAAGGCTACGAAACCGCCTTCGAAACCGGCTCTCGGCCGCCCAGTTTCGACAAGGACGTGATCCGCTCCTGGGTCGTCGCGCGCTGCGATCCCTACAAGGACAAGATCCCGGATATCCCCTTGGAAATGATCGAGAAAACCGCGATGGTCTACATCGACGCCTTCGAGAAGATCACTGGTCAGCCCTTCCTTCCAGACGCCTCCGGCGCCACCCCGCTGGATCGCATCCGCACCAACCTCACCCCGTTCTTCACCCGTTAAGCTGTTTGCGCTAACAGTAGGCCCGACAAAGGGGGACAAGACATGATTCTCAGCTGCGGCGAAGCCCTGATCGACATGCTGCCCCGCACCTCGACCGAGGGCGAACCCTGCTTCGCCCCCTACGCCGGCGGCGCGGTCTTCAACACGGCGATCGCCCTGGGAAGACTTGGTGCACCATCGGCGTTTTTCTCGGGCGTTTCCAATGACATGCTGGGCGAAATTCTGGCTGATACCCTGACCGCGTCGAAGGTCGATACCCGCTATCTGGCGCGGTCGGACCGGCCCACGACGGTGGCTTTCGTCAAGCTGGTGGACGGCCAGGCGACCTACGCCTTCTACGACGAGGCGACGGCGGGGCGGATGCTGTCGACCGACCAGCTGCCAACCCTGCCCAAGGACGTCGACGCGCTGTTCCTGGGTGGCATCAGCTTGGTGAACGACCCCGCCGCCAGCACCTACGAGGCGCTGCAGGCCCGGGAATGCGCCACCCGCGTCACCATGGTCGACCCCAACATCCGCCCCGGCTTCATCGCCGGGAAAGAGGCCGAATATCGCGCCAGGATTGAACGGATGATCGCCCGCGCTGACATCGTCAAACTGTCGGACGAGGACCTTCGCTGGCTGGAAGGGCAGGGCGACCTGACAGCCCTGGCGCGGGGCATCCTGGTCAAGGGGCCGAAGGTTGTCTTCATCACCGAAGGCGCGAACGGCGCACGGGCGGTAACGGCGACGCAGGATATTTTCGTTACAGCTCAGAAGGTTGCCGTGGTCGATACCGTCGGCGCGGGCGATACCTTCAACGCCGGAGTGCTCGCCGCGCTGCACGAGGCGGGCGCACTGACGAAGGCCGGGGTCTCCAACCTGCCAGACGCAACGCTGACGGCGGCCCTCACCCTTGGCACCCGCGCCGCGGCTGTCACGGTCGCCCGCGCCGGGGCCAACCCGCCCTGGGCGCACGAGCTGTGAGAGCGGTCCTTCAACGCGTCACCGAGGCGCGGGTCCATGTCGATGGCCAGCTGATCGGCGAAACGAGCAAGGGCTTCCTGATCCTTGTCTGCGCGATGGGTGGCGACAGCGAAGTCCAGGCCGAGAAGCTGGCGGCCAAGGTCGCCAAGCTGCGGGTCTTCAAGGACGATCAGGGCAAGATGAACCTCTCGGTCCGCGACATCGACGGTTCGGCCCTGGTGGTCAGCCAGTTTACCTTGGCCGCCGACTTGCGCGGCAACCGTCCGGGGTTTTCCACCGCTGCCCCGCCGGCCGAGGGAGAGCGGCTTTACCTGCACTTCAGTCGGGCGCTTGAAAAGGAAGGCGTGCCGGTCTCCAACGGCCAGTTCGGCGCGGACATGGCTGTCAGCCTGGTGAATGACGGGCCGGTGACCATCTGGATGGACACCGACCAGCTGTAGGCTAGTTGAACGGATTTCCTGGCGTCGTGTCGGTGATCACGTTGCCGCAGTCGACCAGCGCGCTGATTGAGGCGCTGGAGCCTGCGAGTGAGTAGTTCTGCACATCCACGCCATCGGCGTCCCTCAGGTAAAGCCGGTTGCCCCGCGCCACTTCGGTGATGAAGTTCACCCCGGCCTGATCGTCCGGCAGGTAGAACAGGACCGAGTTCTGATAAAGCTCGGCGCCCGTCAGATTCCACGGAGCGCGCCGGTCGATCTGGACGCCCAGATCGGCGGTCTGGCCTTCGCCGAAGGACCATGCGCTGGAGTAGAACTGGAGCTGGACCGCTCCGTCCGGGAAGGTCCAGATCGAGAAGCTTTCACCGGGGGCCGTCACCTCGGCCACGCAGCCGATGGAACCGTCATCCCAGCCGACGACCGAAACCTGCCAATGCTTGTGCGCAAACAGCACTTCGCTTTCCTGCGCGCTTGCACCACCCACCGATGTCGCCAGCAGCGCCACTGCCAGAACCGAACGAATGCCCATATTCCTGTCCCGTGATGTCATCCCTTGGGACCTGTCTTCGCGCCCCCATGTGATTCAGGCAAATGAAACTTTCCGTCACGCTGGCGACAGTCTGTGCACTGTTGCAGCTCAGGCCGCCCATTCCCACGGGTTCGAGAACTGGCCCAGTACCGCCTGCACCACCACATCCTCGACCGGAGCGGCCTTCGTCAGTTGGGCGACGAGACCGCGCTTCTTGTCCTCGACCACGTTGGCGACGCGGGCGGGGATACCCGCCTCGGCAAGGGCAGCGTCGTAGGTGCGGGTGATTGCGAGCCGACGCAGATCGGGCTTGAAGACCTTGCCTACGGCAGTCTTCGGCAATTCAGGTAGGATTTCCAAGTATTTGGGAAGCGCCGCCCTTTCGCTGATGTGCTTTGCAGCATAGTCCATCAGATCGTCGACGGTCGCCGAGGATCCCTTGACCAGCTCGACATAGGCGCAGGGCAGCTCGCCGGCATGGGCGTCCGGCTGACCGATGGCGCCCACGAAGCCCACGGCCTCATGCCCCATCAGCGCCTCTTCGATGATCGCCGGGTCGATGTTGTGACCCCCGCGGATGATCAGGTCCTTTGCCCGCCCGGTGATGAAGAGATACCCGTCGGCATCCAGCCGCCCCAGATCGCCCGTGCGCAGGAAGCGGCCCTCGGCAAAGAGCTCGCGGTTCTTGTCGGCTTCGGTGTAGGTCGACCCTTCGAAGACCCCGGGGTTCGAGATGCAGATTTCGCCCACCTCGTCGACTGCGCATTCGCGGAAGTCGGTGGCCCCCTCTTTGGTCAGGATACGGACGTTGCAGTACGGGAACATCAGGCCGACCGACCCGATCTTCTTCTCCCCTTCGGGCGGGTTGATCGAGACCAGGCAAGTCGCCTCGGTCAGGCCGTAGCCCTCGATGATGTCGATTCCGGTTTCCTTCTTGAAGCGGTTGTAAAGCTCGATCGGGAGGGGGGACGAACCGGAAAAGGCGTTCTTCAGGCTGGAAATATCGGCGTTCACCGGGCGCTGCATCAGCGCGGCCAGCGCCGTCGGCACGGTGATCATGTAGGTCACCCTGTAGCGCTCGATCAGCTTCCAGAAGTTGTCGAAGACACCCTCGCCGCGATAGCCCTGCGGCGTCGGGAAGACGACATGCGCGCCCGATCCGATCATGGACATCAGGATCGGATAGCAGGCGAAGACGTGGAACAGGGGCAAGGGGCACATCACCACATCGGTCGGCTTGAAGAGGAGGGTCGTGCCAAGCCAGCCGTTGTAGACCATGCCGGAAACTTTGTGCTGCGCCACCTTGGGCATGCCAGTGGTGCCGCCGGTATGGAAATAGGCGGCGACGCGGTCCTCAAGCGTGTCGGAGAAAGTCAGCTTGTCCGACGGCATCCGCGCCATCTCGGCGGCGAAGTCCTTGATGTTCGCCGTGTGCTGCGGCGGGTTCTTTGGCCGGATCAGCGGGACGATGACCTTCTTCAGGCCCGACAGATAGGGGACAAGGTCCACCTCCAGCACCGTCTTCACGTTCGGCGCGAACTGGACCGCTTCGGACACCTTCTGCGGCAGGTCCGTCTTCGGGAAGGCCTTCAGTGTCACCACGACCTTGGCATTGGTCTCGCGCAGGATCGCGCTGATCTTTTCCGGCTCCAGCAGCGGGTTGATCGGGTTGACGATCCCGGCGACAGCGCCGCCCAAAAGCGTGATTGCCGTCTCCATCGCGTTGGGCAGGACGAAGGCTACGACGTCCTTTTCGCCCACGCCCAGGCTGCGGAACAGGTTTGCGGCCTGGGTGACCTTGGCATGCAGTTCGGCCCAGGTGAGCGTCAGCTTCTTCGTCTCGGGTCCGGACAGCAGCTGGTAGCTGATGGCGGGCCGGGCACCGTGGTCGGTCTTGGCCCGGGAAAGGTACTCGTACATCGATCGCGCCTGGCCGCGTTCGGCCCAGGGTTTCTCGGCCTCGATGGCTTTCAGGTCCGCGGCAGTGGCGAAAATGGTCATCTGTTCCTCCCCTTGTGCCCGCTTATTGCGCAGGCTTCGGACGAACATGGGGATGGCAAACGCGTTTGTGAAGTCGGTTTGTCCCGACCCCGGTGGCCGGGACGTTACGTCAGATCGACCCGTCGGTGAACTGCAGACGGGCCAGACGGGCGTAAAGTCCGTCCTCGGCGACCAACTTGTCATGCGTGCCCTGTGCGACGATCTGGCCCTGGTCGAAGACGACGATGCGGTCGGCGCGCTTCACCGTGGCCAGCCGGTGCGCCACGACCAGCGTCGTGCGCCCCTCGGCCAGCTTCTCGACCGCCGCCTGCACCAGACGCTCGCTTTCCGCGTCCAGAGCGCTGGTCGCCTCGTCCAGCAGCAGGATCGGCGCATCGCGCAGGATCGCCCGCGCGATGGCAACGCGCTGCTTCTGTCCCCCCGACAGCATCACCCCCCGCTCGCCGAGATAGCTGTCATAGCCCTGTGGCAAGGCCGTGAGGAAGTCATGCGCGGCGGCGGCCTTCGCGGCGGCCTCGACCTCGGCATCCGACGCGTCAAGCCGCCCGAAGCGGATGTTCTCGCGCGCCGAGGTGGCGAAGATCACCGGGTCCTGTGGCACCAGCGCGATGGCCTGGCGGAAGTCGTTGCGGGCCATCTCGGGCAGTGCGATCCCGTCCAGCGTGATGCGGCCCGACTGGGGATCGTAAAAGCGCATCAGCAGTTGCAGGATCGTGGTCTTGCCCGCGCCCGAGGGGCCGACCAGCGCCACTGTCTCGCCCGGCTGCACATGCAGCGACACCCCGTTGAGCGCCGAGGCTTCGGGCCGTGCCGGATAGCGGAAGGTCACATCCTCGAACGCAATCTCGCCGCGCACTGGGCGGGGCAGGGCTGCGGGCCGGCGAGGGTCCTGCACCGAATCCTCGGTGCCCAGAAGCTCTACCAGACGCTCGGTCGCCCCGGCGGCGCGCTGCAACTCTCCCCAGATCTCGGACAGCGCGCCCACCGCGCCCGCCACCATCACGGCATAGATCACGAACTGGATCAGCGCGCCGACCGACATCGCCTCGGCCCGGACGTCCCGCGCGCCGACCCACAGGACGCCGACGATCCCGGCGAAGGTCAGGAAGATCACGATGACGGTCATCACGGCCCGCGTCTTGATCCGCGCCTTGGCCGAGGTGAAACTTTTCTCGGTCACCTCGGCGAACTGGCCCCGGGTTGCGCCCTCATGCGTGAAGGCCTGCACCGTCTGGACGGAGGACAGTGCTTCGGATGCCGAACCGGAGGAGGCAGCGATCCAGTCCTGGTTCTCGCGCGACAAGGCCCGCAACTTCCGCCCCAGGACGACGATCGGCACGATGATCGCCGGCACGATCAGCAGCACCAGCCCGGTCAGCTTGGCCGAGGTCAGGAACAGAAGCACCAGCCCGCCCAGCAGGATCAACACATTGCGCAGTGCCACGGAAACCGAAGACCCGATCACCGACAGGATCAGCGTCGTGTCTGTCGTGATCCGGCTCAGGACCTCGCCGGTAAGGATGCGTTCGAAGAAGGCGGGCGACATCCCCAGAACGCGGTCGAACAGCGCCCGGCGGATGTCGGCCACCACCCGCTCGCCCAGCCGTGTCACCAGGTAGTAGCGCAGGCCGGTCCCGACCGCGAGCAGGGCCGCGATCACCAGGGCGGCCGCAAAATACTGGTCCAGCAAGGCGGAATTCGCATCGTTGAACCCGTCGATCACCCGGCGCACCGCCAGGGGCAGGATCAGGCTGACCGAGGCGGTCAGGACCAGCGCCAGCAGCGCCAGTCCCAGAAGGCCGCGATAGGGCCTAAGGAACGGAGCCAGGCCCCGCAGCGCACCCACCCGTTTCGACTTCGGCCGATCCTCGACCGCAGAGCTGTCCGACATGCGCGTGCCTCACCCGTTCCGGGCTTCGGTTTAGTCTGACGAAGCCGCCGGGACAAGCGCCGTAGCCCGCGACCGATGGGCCAGAGGGACTTCCGCCCGCCCGCGCACCGTGCCACCTTGGGCACATGACCCAGACCCAGCACTTCCGCGCCGAGGACGGCACCCGACTGGCCTATCGCGACGAAGGCGCGGGCATGCCGCTACTTTGTCTGCCCGGCCTCACGCGCAGCATGGCGGATTTCGACTACCTGATTCCGCATCTGCCGCCCCTCCGCCTGATCCGGATGGACTACCGGGGACGCGGGCAAAGCGACTGGACCGGGGCCGCGACCTACACGGTGCCGCAAGAGGCGAAGGACGCGCTGGCGCTTCTGGACCATCTCGGGGTGGCAAAGGCCGCGATCCTTGGCACCTCGCGCGGCGGGCTGATCGGGATGCTTCTGGGGGCCACCGCCCGGGACCGCGTCGCTGGCTTGATCTTGAACGACGTCGGTCCCGAGATCGCCCGCGACGGGCTGACCCGCATCTTCGACTATGTCGGGCGCAACCCGGCGGGTCGGACGACTGAGGGCTATGCCGAACGTCTGTCCAGAACCCCCGGCTTTCAGGGGGTTCCCATGTCGCGCTGGCTGGAGGAAGCCCGCAAGCTTTCGGTCGAAACACCGGAAGGCCTGCGCATCCCCTATGACCCAGCCTTGCGTGAGGCTTTCCTTGCCGCCTTCGAAGGCCCGCCCGTTGATCTCTGGCCACTCTTCGACGCTTTGCAGGGCCTGCCGCTGGCGCTGATCCGCGGCGCGAACTCTGACCTGCTGACCGCCGAAACCGTGGCCCGGATGCGCGCCCTTCGTCCCGACATGGGTTTCACCGAAGTCCCCGACCGCGCCCATATTCCCTTCCTGGACGAACCCGAATCTGTGGCGCTCATCCTGGATTTCCTGGCAAGGCTGCCATGAACATCGCGATGATCGAAGCCGCCGCGACCCGGATGGCGGGCCATGTGCGCCGAACGCCGCTTCTCAACGCGCCGCTCCTTGACCGGATGGTCGGCCGTCGGGTCTTGGTGAAGGCGGAATGCCTGCAGGTGACCGGCAGCTTCAAGGCGCGGGGCGGCTGGTCCGCCGTATCGGCGCTTGATCCGGCGGCGCGGGCGCGGGGGGTGATCGCCTACTCCTCGGGCAACCATGCGCAGGGCGTGGCCTATGCGGCGGCGGCCCACGCGGCACCTTGCGTGATCCTTATGCCGTCGGACGCCCCCGCCGTGAAGATCGCCAACACCCGTTCCTACGGCGCGGAGGTGGTGCTTTACGACCGCGCGACCGAGGACCGGGACGCCATTGGCGCGCGGCTGTCGCAGGACCGCGGCCTGACGCTGATCAAACCCTACGACGACCCCCAAGTGATCGCCGGGCAAGGGACGGTCGGCCTTGAACTGGCCCAGCAAGCGGCCGACGCAGGCGTTGACAAGGCCCCGGTCTTCGTCTGCTGCGGCGGAGGTGGGCTCGCCTCGGGCATCGCGCTTGCCCTGCAGGCCCATGCCCCCGGCCTGCATGTCCGCACCGCCGAGCCGGAGGGTTTCGACGACATGGCCCGCTCGCTCGCCTCGGGACGACGTGAGCGGAATGCGGCCCTCAGCGGCTCGATCTGCGATGCGATCCTGACCCCGTCGCCGGGTGAGTTGACCCTGCCGCTGCTTTCCGGTCTTGCCGGTCCGGGTGCCGTGGTCCGCGACGATCAGGCGCTGCGGGCTGTGGCGCTGGCCTTCACCCATCTGCGCGTCGTGCTGGAACCGGGAGGTGCGGCGGCTCTGGCGGCAGCGCTCTTTGGCGAGGGTCTGCCCGATACCGTCATCGCCGTTGCGACCGGAGGCAACGTGGACCCCGCCACCTTCGCCACGGCACTGGAGCGCTTTGCGTGACTCTGGTCTGGCTTGAGGACCTGCGGCTCAATGCCGAACTCACCGGTCCCGAGGGTGCTCCACCAGTCGTGCTGGTCCACGGACTTGGCCTCGACCTGCGGGTCTGGGACGCCCTGATCCCGCATCTGGCGAACCGTTGCCTTCGTGTTGATCTGCGGGGACACGGGCGATCAGACAGCCCGGCGCCGCCCTACGGCATGGGCGGCCTGATCCGCGATGTCGAGCGGTTGATGACGCATTTCGCACTAAGGGATGCGGTCGTCGTCGGGGCGGGAGAGGGCGGTCTCGTGGTCCAGGGCCTGGCGGTCAAGCGCCTCGATCTGGTGCGGGCGATGGTCCTTGCCGGTTCGGCCACGCGCTTCGCCAACCCCGCCGTGTGGGAACGTCGCCTTGCGGGCCTCAAGGCGCAGGGCCCCGATCTCGATGCCGAATGCGCCCAACTCCTTGGTCCGCGCTGGCGATCTGCTCCGATGCTGGCAGAGGTCAGCGAAATGCTGGCCCAGACGCGCCCGGAGGGTTGGCAGGGTGTGGCTGCTGCCACCGCAACCGCCGATTTCTACCAGACAACGGCGACGCTGACCTTGCCGACATTGATCCTTGCAGGGGCGGACGACCGCAAGGTGCCGCCCGACCTGCAACGAGAACTGGCCGACCTTGTTGCGGGTTCGCAGATGGAGCTTCTGCGCGGGGCGGGGCACTTGTCCATGCTGACCCACCCCCAACACTTTGCTGCCGCCCTGAACGGCTTCCTAATTCGGATCGGCCATCGATAGTTTGATCTTTTCCCACTCAAACCCAGGAGATGTGCTGAAATCAGCGCCTCGAATTTCAGTTTTCCCACATTAGCTGCCACTTCCGACCGACTCGTCCCGGGGTCATCGACCTGTTCCATCCGCGCCATCTTCTGTCGCGGATGAAAGGTCTGCCACGCGCCTTCCCTCCTACCTTACCGTTCGACAAATATCCCACGCGGGCGCGGCGGAGTGAAACGCCCGCCCCTTCCTCAGCTAAGGGGCGCACCGATGAAACTGAAGGACCTTGAAATCTTCGTCGTCGCGCCCCCCTTTCCCGGCTGGGGCGGCCGCTACTGGATCTTTCCGAAACTGACCACCGATACCGGGATCGTCGGCTACGGCGAATGCTACGCTTCGACCGTCGGGCCAAAGGCGATGCGTGCGGTCATCGAAGACGTGTTCGAGCGGCACATGCAGGGCGAGAACCCCGAGAATATCGAGCTTATGTTCCGCCGCGCCTACAGCGCTGGCTTCACCCAGCGCCCCGACCCCACGGTCATGGGTGCCTTCGCGGGGCTGGAGATCGCCTGCTGGGACATCCTGGGCAAGGCGCGCAACCGTCCAGTCTATGCCCTTCTCGGCGGCAAGATGAATGACCGAATCCGCAGCTATACCTACCTCTACCCCGAGCCAGGCCGCGAATCGGCCGAGTTCTGGGTTGACCCCGATGCCGCCGCCGAGGCTGCCGTCCGCTTCATGAACATGGGCTTCACCGCCGTGAAGTTCGACCCCGCCGGCCCCTACACCATCCGCGGCGGGCATGAACCCGCGATGTCGGACATCACCCGCTCGGTCGCTTTCTGCAAGGCCATCCGCGACGCCGTCGGCGACCGGGTTGACCTTCTGTTCGGCACCCACGGCCAGTTCACCACCCCTGGTGCGATACGGATGGGCCGCGAACTCGAACGCTACAACCCGCTCTGGTACGAAGAGCCGATCCCGCCGGACAACCTTCTGGAATTCGCCGAGGTCGCCAAATCCGTCCGCGTCCCACTTGCCACGGGTGAGCGGATGACGACGAAGGCCGAATTTGGCACGCTCCTTCGCGTCGGCGGTGTCAAGATCCTGCAACCCGCCCTTGGCCGCGTCGGCGGCATCTGGGAAGCGAAGAAGATCGCCGCGATGGCCGAGATCTTCAACGCCGAGATGGCCCCGCACCTTTACGCGGGCCCCGTGGAATGGGCGGCGAACGTCCACTTCGCCGCTTCGATCCCGAACCTTCTGATCGCCGAGACGATCGAAACCGGCGGGGCCTTCCACCAGAAACTGATCAGGAATTCGATCAAGTGGGAGGATGGCTACATCATCCCGCCCGAAGCCCCCGGCCTTGGCATAGATTTCGACGAGGACGTCGCACGCGCCCATCCCTACACCGGCACGGCCTTGCACCTGCAGATGCAGGAAGCGCCCTGCGACTATCGCCACGGAAATCGTTTTGAGGGCGGTGCACCAAGCTCGATCACCTGAGATGCACCTCCTCTAGCACTTCGTGCACTCGTCGGACACCCCAGCGAGGAGTGCACGAAGTGCTCGACGAGCGGCGTTCAGAAGAATGGCGGGCCCAGAAGGACTCGAACCCTCAACCTCGGACTTAGAAGGTCCTTGCTCTATCCAGTTGAGCTATGAGCCCGCGCCCCCGCCTTTTGCGACACTGCAAAAGTTCAGGCAAGCATCTTCGTCATGAAGATCGAGTTCGGGTCGTCCCAATATCCCTCGAACGGCGGGCATTCCACGAAACCGGCCCGGTCATAAAGCGCGCGCGCGGCGATGAAGGTGGGCTGCACCCCGGTTTCCAACGACAGGCGTAAGAAGCCATCGGTCCGGGCGGCAGCGATCAGATGGTCCAGCATCGCCTTCGAAAGTCCCCGCCCGCGTGCCTCCGACAGGACATGCATCGACTTGATCTCGGCGTGCGTGGCGTCGATCCGCTTGTAAGCCCCCATCGCCAGCGGCTGACCCCCGTCGCGCAGGACGAAAAAGCGGATCCCCGGCGCGGCCAGTGCGCTTTTGTCCATCATGTGGATCGATTCCGGCGGGGTGTCGGCATGCATGTCCGCCGTATGCCGTTCGAACAAGAGCGACAGGTCAGGCGTGAGCGGGTGTTCTTCGGCGATCTCGACCGCCATTCAGTGCGTCCAGGCGCCCTTGCGGTCGGTGGCAAAGTTCTCGCCATAGCCGCGCGGCCGGATCACCGCCTTGCGCGGCTTCGGCTGCACCAGGTCGTATTCGATACCCTTTTCGGCGGCATAGGCCTCGGCCGCCTCGCGGGTCTCGAACTTCAGCCGCACCTGGCTTTGCGTGTCGCTTGACGAGGTCCAGCCCATCAGCGGATCAACCTCACGCTCGGACGCAGGGGCGAACTCCAGCACCCACTGGTGGGTCTTGGCAGAGCCGGACTGCATGGCGGTCTTCGCTGGCTGGTAGATACGGGCGCGCATGGGAATCCTCCGAACGTCACCCGTATATCTCAACGCTTTGCGGAAAGCGCAAGCGTCAGAAAGGACTGTCGGTCGGCGTCTGGGAGTGTGGGGTGGGGTAGGGTCGACGCCGACCGACAGCTTCAGTTGCTGCTTGCCCGATCAATGTCGCGCAAGTCGAAAGTCAAATCAACCTAAAGTTGTGTTCGTTGAGGGAATTTATCGCGCTCAGCGATGCTTCAGCCGGATGATGCGGTAGCTGTTGTAGGTCCGGAATGCCTGGGATGTGCGGCTTGTCTGGGTCAGGCGCTGCATGAGGTTGTCACGCCGCCTGCGGGACAGGAACAGGCCGATCACCTTCCCCAGGGCCCAATGGGCCGTGGGCCGCTTCGCGCGAATCTCGTCCGACACGCGGGTCACGCCGTGGCCCAGGACGTGAAACAGGCGCTGCTCCAGATCGATGGACGGGGCTACGGCGTCCGTGATGTCCTCTTCGGCATCGACCGCAAAGGCCGACCCCTCGACGGCGGAGCGAAAGTTGGTCAGCCGGTGCCCGCCGCCGGGTTGCGGCCCATGCGCCCCGCGGCCCCTGTAGGCTTCGGTCCGGAAGCAGTCGGCGATCAGCACCGTGCCACCCGGAGCCAGCAGCCGGGCACATTTCGGCAGGCTCTCGGCCAACGGAATGTACTGGAAGCTTTCCGAAAAGAGGCACAGGTCATACTGACCCTGGCCCTGGAAAGCCTCGAAGGTACATTCGTGAACGGTGGCCCCCTGCGCCGTCTCGCGGCAGCGTGCAGCCAGGAAGGCCGAGGGCACAACGATGTCGACCTGGTGGCCCAGGGCCAGCAGTTTCTTCGCGGTCTCGCCCGCGCCGCCACCGATGTCGAGGATACGCAGCGGACCCTCCGGCAAATAGCCGAACAGCTTCACAGTATAGGCATCCTGCGCCGTTCGCAGGTTGCCGGCCGTCACCTCCAGCCCCGTCCAAAGCCCGTAGTGCAGGTTCTCCGCCCCAGTCAGCCAGCGGATGAACGCCAGTCCAACATCCAGCCCCACGGCCCGCGTATCGATCTTGTCAGCCATCACTCACCTCTGGTGGCGAGCCTTAGCCGCTTGCCCCGCATTCGGCAACGCTTTCGCCCCGTCGCGCCGGATCACCGCTTGAACTGGAACAAAAACGGATCAAATCTGTTGTTCCCCGACTCCCCCGAGAGGCGCGCAATGCCGCACAACAACATCAACGCCCTGACCGAGCGGCCGGACGTGCTGACCCGGCCCAAGCTGGAAGGCGGCCGCCGCTTCGTCCTGTCCACGCCGTTCCAGCCCGCGGGCGACCAGCCGACAGCAATCAAGGAGCTGACGTCCGGCGTCCTGGCGGGAGAGCGTGACCAGGTCCTGTTGGGCGCGACGGGGACGGGCAAGACCTTCACGATGGCCAAGGTGATCGAGGAAACCCAGCGCCCCGCCATCATCCTGGCGCCAAACAAGACGCTGGCCGCCCAGTTGTATGGGGAATTCAAAGGCTTCTTCCCCGACAACGCGGTGGAATACTTCGTCAGCTACTACGACTACTACCAGCCCGAGGCCTATGTCGCCCGGACTGATACCTATATCGAGAAGGAATCCCAGATCAACGAACAGATCGACCGGATGCGCCACTCGGCCACCCGGGCGCTTCTGGAACGCGACGACGTCATCATAGTCGCCTCGGTGTCGTGCATCTACGGCATCGGCTCGGTCGAGACATATTCGGCCATGACGCAGGATCTGATGGTCGGCCAGATGTACGACCAGCGCAAAGTGATGGCGGAACTGGTGGCCCAGCAGTATCGCCGCCTGGAAACCGCCTTCCAGCGCGGCGCCTTCCGGGTGCGGGGCGACAGTCTGGAGGTCTGGCCCGCCCACCTGGAAGACCGCGCCTGGCGGTTCAGCTTCTTCGGCGAAGAACTGGAGTCGATCACCGAATTCGACCCCCTGACCGGGGCCAAGACCGATAGCTTCAAGCAGATCCGCATCTATGCCAACAGCCACTACGTCACCCCGCGCCCCACGTTGGCGCAGGCCATTAAGGGCATCAAGGACGAGCTTTTTCACCGACTGAAACAGCTTACATCCGAGGGCAAGCTTCTCGAAGCGCAACGCCTTGAACAGCGCACCAACTTCGACCTCGAGATGCTGGAGGCCACCGGCTCCTGTGCCGGGATCGAGAACTACTCGCGCTACCTCACCGGCCGCGCGCCGGGCGAGCCGCCGCCGACGCTGTTCGAATTCATCCCGGACAACGCCATCGTCTTCGCCGACGAAAGCCACGTCTCGGTTCCGCAGATCGGCGGCATGTACAAGGGCGACTTCCGCCGCAAGTTCACGCTGGCCGAGCATGGCTTCCGGCTGCCGAGTTGTATGGACAACCGCCCCCTCAAGTTCGAGGAATGGGACGCCATGCGCCCGCAATCCGTCTTCGTCTCGGCCACCCCGGCAGCGTGGGAACTGGAGCAAACCGGCGGCGTCTTCACCGAACAGGTCATCCGTCCCACGGGCCTGATCGACCCCGAGGTCGAGATCCGCCCCGTCGAGATGCAGGTGGACGACCTTCTGGACGAAATCCGCAAGGTCGCCGCCCGTGGCCTGCGGACGCTTGCCACCGTCCTGACCAAGCGGATGGCCGAGGACCTGACCGACTACCTGCACGAACAGGGCATCCGGGTGCGCTACATGCATTCGGACATCGACACCATCGAACGCATTGAAATCCTGCGGGATTTGCGGCTAGGCGCCTTCGACGTGCTGGTCGGTATCAACCTTCTGCGGGAAGGCCTGGACATCCCGGAGTGCGGGCTTGTCGCGATCCTTGATGCCGACAAGGAGGGCTTCCTGCGCTCGGAAACTTCTCTCATCCAGACCATCGGCCGCGCCGCGCGGAACTCGGAAGGCCGGGTCATCATGTATGCCGACCGTATCACCGGCAGCATGGAACGCGCGCTGGCCGAGACCAACCGGCGCCGCGAAAAGCAGGTCGCCTACAATATCGAACACGGCATCACGCCCGAGACGGTGAAGAAGAACGTCGAGGACGTGCTGTTCGGAACGTGGGAGGGTGATACCGATCAGGCGCGCATCACGACCAAGATCGACAAGCCGATGATCGGCAAGAACCTTGCGGCACACCTTGACGCGCTGCGCCTGCAGATGCGCAAGGCGGCCGAGAACCTGGAGTTTGAGGAGGCCGCCCGCCTGCGCGACGAGGTCAAGCGGCTGGAGGCGGTGGAGCTTGCGGTTGCCGACGACCCCTTCGCGCGGCAGGAGGTGATCGAGGAAGCGGTGGAAGAGGCCGTGAAGATGGCCGGGCGGTCGACGGCGGGCCGGGCCGGGCAGCGGGGTGGG
Organism: Paracoccaceae bacterium; assembly: GCA_027484915.1. GTDB lineage: Bacteria > Pseudomonadota > Alphaproteobacteria > Rhodobacterales > Rhodobacteraceae > Tabrizicola. Next base: position 55,510 of record JAIXSA010000126.1, read on the forward strand.
AAGAGGTCGAGGGGGCGGAGGTAGATAGTGCGCTTGCGCAAAAAGCAGCGTCCGCCAGCCTGGGAACCTTGATTCGGGGCTTGCCGACTAAGCTGGCGACACTTTCGGTCGCCACCAGAAGACTTATCCACGCGTGTCACGCGCTTGTCACTGAAGGGAAACAGTGGCGTCATAAATTATTGATAAATATTATAAAAACCGTGTCTTTCTTGCCCTGCCCCGGCTATCTTCCGATATTTGCAGCGCTTCACATGGTTGTGCAATCTCGGTTGATGAATGTGTAGGCCGGACCTTGCGAAGGTTCCACAGTCTGCAACAAAGGTAACCAAAATGAAGAAACTTCTGCTCGCTTCCGCCGCTGTTGCGGTTCTTGGAGGCGCTGCCCATGCTGACGTGTCGTTGTCGGGCGATGCCTTTATGGGCGTCTCCTCCGTCGAAGGTGCCGACTACTCCTTCACCAACCGTGCCCGTGTCCGTTTCAGCCTGTCTGCCGAGTCCGACAGCGGCCTCAAATTTGGGGCGCAGTTTCGTGCGGCTGATGCAGAGAAGGCGGGCTTAGGAACGAGTGGAACTGTGTTCCTTGACATCCCGAAAGTCGGCAAGCTTACCATGGGCGACGCCGATGGTGCTGTTCAGGCCGCCGTCACCCAGTTCGTCGCGATTGGCCACGACGAAACCAAGAAACTGCAGGAATTCACCTTCCTGACAGGCGGTAGCGTCGGCAAAGGAACCGACCTGCTTTACAGCTATACTAACGGCAGCTTGGTCGGCCACCTGTCGATGGGCAGCCCTGGAACTGGGTCGGGCAGTGGCGCGACTGCGGGCAGCGACGACCGAGCTGTCGGCCTGTCCTACACCACGGAATTCTGGAAAGTGGCAGTCGGCTATGAAGACAACGGCCCGCTCAGCCAGACCGTCATCAGCGGAAGCGTCGGAAACGGCCAGATCGAGGTCAAGGCCGCCTATGGCCAGCGCAGCGACGACAAGAGCCAGTATGTTGTCTACGGCACCTACATCGTGGGTACGACGACCTTCACCGTCTTCACCCGCGATGACGAATACAAGAACGTGGAAGCGAACGGATTGGGCGTGACCCACGACCTTGGCGGAGGCATGGCTCTTTCCGCCGGATATGCCAAGCAGAAGGGCAAGGACTCAAACGTCAGCCTCGGCGCCACCTTCTCCTTCTGACGGAATACGAGACACAAACCTGCCTGTCCGCTCAGGGACTATGCAGGCTATCAAACATCAACGGAGCACTCTTATGAACATCCTACGCATGGTCGTACTTTCGACCGTGACCGGTTTCTGCATGGCGGCCGCCGCCTCGGCGCGTGACCAGGTCCAGGTCTCGGGCTCATCCACGGTTCTGCCCTACGCCACCATCGTTTCCGAGTCCTTTGGTGACAACAGTGACTTCCCCTCGCCGGTCGTCGAAGGCGGTGGCACCTCTGTCGGCATCAAGAAATTCTGTGGCGGCGTCGGCGAGAATACGCCGGACATCGCCACTGCGTCGCGCAAGATCAAGCAATCCGAACTGTCGCGCTGCAAGGCAAATGGCGTTTCGAATGTGGTAGAGGTGCAGATCGGCTACGACGGGATCGTGTTCGCGTCCAGCGTCAACGGCCCGGCGTTCCAGTTCACCGCTGCGGACTGGTACAACGCCCTTGCCGCAGAGGTCGTGATAAACGGCCAGATTGTTCCGAACCCCTACACCAAGTGGTCCGAGGTCGATGCCAAACTTCCCGACCAGGAAATCCTGGCCTTCGTTCCCGGAACGAAGCACGGGACGCGTGAAGTCTTCGACATCAATGTGATCGAGAACGGCTGCAAGGCCTATAAGGCCGACAAGGTGCTGGCCCGCCGCGTGAACAGCGACAAGGACAAGACCAAAGAACTCTGCATCAAGCTGCGGACCGATGGTCGCGTCGTCGAAATCGACGGTGACTACACGGAAACGCTCGCTCGACTGGCGTCCAACAAGGACGGCGTGGGTGTGTTCGGTCTTGCCTTCTATGAAAACAACCGCGACTCGCTTCGCGTTGCGGACTTCCAGGGCGTTACGCCTTCCCGTGAAACGGTTGCGTCCGGCAAGTACAAGGTATCGCGTCCGCTCTTCCTGTATGTGAAAGGCGAGCATGTCGGTGTGATCCCGGGCCTGAAAGAGTTCGTTGAGTTCTTCATCTCCGACGACATGGCCGGACCTGGCGGCCCTCTGGAAGCCTATGGTCTTGTCCCAGACCCGCAACTCAAGAAGACGCAGTCGAAAGTTGGCAAAACCTTCAACTGAGCTTGTGACCAGAGAATGAGGAGGCCCGGGCCCTGTTGGCCCGGGCTTTCCGCATTTGCGGTCGCAGGCCCGTCCATTCCGATGGCGCTGATCCAGCGGCTGGCTTGACCATCGGCCGATCCGTCCCATCTCGCATGCATGCGCACGCCAGTCGCCCTTCTCCTCCTCGTCTCACCGGCTTCCGCATGGGAGTTCACGGCGACCCCGATCTGCACCCTGACGCATCAGACGCCCGATCTCGCCATCCGCGTGACCTTCGACCCCGCGCAGGCCGAACCCTATGCGATTGCTCTGACCCGCCCGTCGGTCTGGCCGGAGAGCGACAGCTTCGGCCTGCGCTTCGACGGACCGGCGGCGATGACCATCGGAACGCAGCGGCACCAGCTTTCCGCCGACCGACGCACCCTGACCGTGACCGATACGGGCTTCGGCAATGTGCTGGACGGCCTGGCCTACAATGCCACCGCGACGGCGCTTGCCGACGATACCGCACTCCCCTTCGACCTGACCGGTGCCCGCCCGGCGGTCGAGGCTTTCCGGTCCTGCTACGTCCTCCCCTCGGCCTGAGGCGTCAGAAGACCCCCGTCACCTCGTACATGACCGGCTCGAACCCACGGCACAGCTCGTTGATCCGGCGGTTGCGCTCGCGCATCTCGGGCGTGCGCAGCATCGCCTGGTAATCCTCGCGCCGCTGCCATTGGGAGTAATTGCAGATCCGCGTCCTCGCGTCGTTCATGTGCAGCCCCGCCGCGATGAAGCCCGGCTGGTGGCGGATGCAGTCTTGGTATGCGGCTTCCAGCGCCTCGACCAGGTCGAAGGCCATCGCAGGCGTTGTCTCGAAGGTGGTGATGACGGTTTGGCCTCGGAAATCCTTGACAATCTGCGGCATGTCGGCCTCCCTCTATGGCATTCAGGATGACACGAAGCGGGACCAAAGGCATGAAGTTTCTCGACCCCAACGACCGCTTCTTTGCCCAGGCCTGGGTCCGCTGGCTGACCGTCCTCGCCCCCACGGCCTGGGGGCTGTTCGAGTTTTTCTACGTCGGCTCACCTTTCTGGGGGATCCTGTTCATCGGCGCTGGGGCCTATGCCGGCTGGATGCTCTTCTTCCAGCGCGGGAAGGACTGATCAGTCCATCCACTCCGGCCGGTCGAAGCCCAACGCCTGCGGGTCGTAGAGATAGGCAGCTCCGAAGCCGATGGTCAGCGCCAGAAGCACCGCGAAGGCGATCTTCCAGACCGACCAGGGACGTTCGCCCTGAACCTCGCCCGTCTGGCCGTTGACCAGGAAGCGGTAGCTTTTCCCGTTGTACTTGTAGGCCGCGGTCCAGATCGGCAAAAGGATGTGCTTGAAGGTCTCGTCCGACCAGTCGGTGTCCACGTCATTGACCCGCTGCTCGTCCCCGCCGATGTCGCGGCGCACGTCCTGCAGGATCACCGCCGCCATCCGCTCACGCGCTTCCGTGTGCCCGTCGGCGAGGCTCACGGTATACCCCTCGGCCTGGAAGCCCGCCAGGTACTCCGGCCCATAGGGCACCAGCGCGCCCAGGTCCCAGGGCGTCAGCTCATCCCCCAACCGTCCTGGCAGGCTGCCCGAGGCCATGATCAGCACGTCGTCGAAATCTCGCGCTACCCGGCCCGAGGCGGGATACCAGCGCGTATGCCGCACCTGTTCCTGCCGCGTCTCCATCCGTCCGTTCACGCGGACCTGCACTGTCCGCGTCTCATAATAATACTCGCCCCGCTGGCCGGTGTAGCGGCTTTGCGTGTCCGCATCGAAGGTCCAGAACGGGACATAGACCCCGTTCATCGACCGCCCCTTGCGCGCATACTCCAGCAAAGTGTTCGGCGCGAACCACAGACCGCCCATCCAGGCCGTCAGCGCCTTGTGCGCCTGCGCCTCGTCCAGCGCGAAGGGGATCAGCGCCTGCGGCTTGATGTGGCGCGTCGTGCCGGTGTCCAGCACCACGGGCGTCGCACAGAACGGGCATTCGGTGGCATGGGTCGCACCCGAAATCTCGACCAAGGCCCCGCAGTTCGGGCAGGTGGTCGTCCGCACCTCGACCATGTGGCTGTCGGCCAGGTCGTCCTGCAACCCCTTCGCCAGGTCGAGTTCCCCCAGCGCCCGCGCCCGTTTCGGCGCTGCTGCCTGGGGGATTTCCTGCACATGTCCGCAGTGGTCGCAGACCAGCTGCGTCTGGCCCGGAGCGAAGCGCAGTTGCGCCCCGCATTGGTCACAGGGCCAGCGGTATTCGTCCTGGGGCATCTCAGGCTTTTGGCAGGGGTGGGGGCATCTGGTCCAAGAGCCGCGCCAGTTCCGTATCGGCGGCCATCTTCCAGCCGTCCTGTCCGGCGGTCCAGACCATCGTGGCGCGCGTCAGACGACCATCGGCCGCGGCCTTCGCAAGCTCCGCCTCACCGAACGGACCCGAGGTCGTTCCGTCCACCGCAAGATGCCAGACCTTGCCCGCCGGCGGCGGTGGGGGAGGGGGTGGCGGTGCGGCAGCCGCCCCCGGCTGTGCCCCCCACGGCCCCATGTTCTGCGCCATCGAGGCACCCATGCCCATGCCCATCCCGGCCCCCATCGCCGAGCCCATCGCCGACCCCGGCTGGCTTAGGCTTTCGGCGGCGTTGTATTGCATGTAGCGGTTCAGGTCGCCCACCACGCCCATCGAGGTGCGCTTGTCCAAGGCCTTTTCGACATCTTCCGGCAGGCTGATGTTCTCGATGTAGAATTCCGGGATCGAGATCCCGTATTCCCCCACCTGCGGCGCGATGGCATTGGCGATGATCTTGCCCAGGTCGGCCAAGTTCGCTGCCATGTCCAGCACCGGGATGCCCGACTTTGCCAGCACCTGGGACGCAGACTGCACGATGATGTTGCGGATCTGGAAGCTGATCTCGTCGGCGGTGAACTCGCCGTCCGTCCCCACGATCTCGGTCATGAACTTGCCGGGGTCGGTCACCCGCATGGAATAGGTGCCAAAAGCCCGCAGGCGGATCGGCCCGAACTCGGGGTCGCGCGCCATGATCGGGTTCTTTGTTCCCCATTTCTGGTCGTTGAAGCGGGTGGTGTTGACGAAATAGACCTCGGACTTGAACGGCGACTGGAACCCGTGGTCCCAGTGCTGCAGCGTCGTCAGGATCGGCATGTTGTTGGTCTCCAGCATGTAGAGACCGGGCTGGAACACGTCGGCGAGCTGCCCTTCATGGATGAAGACCGCCGCCTGGCCTTCACGCACCGTCAGCTTGGCACCGTACTTGATCGCCTGACCCCGGCGGTCAAACCGCCAGACCATCGTGTCCCGTGTATCATCCAGCCAGGAAATGACATCGATGAATTCGCCTTTGAGGAAATCGAAGACCATTGGGTGTCACCCTCCGTTTGGGGTCAACTTTCGCCGCCGGTCATCCGGCGCGCAAGGGATTCGACGATGGGACGCGCTTCCGCCGCCGTCATGCCGGGGCGCAGCTCGGCGCTGTAGAGGATGCGCAGCATCATCTCGTCCTGATCGGTCAGCAGGGCGAATTCCTCGTCGTCGTTGAAGATCGAGGGCCGAGCGCGGGGCGAGTCATTCGGCAGTCCCAAGCCCTGCGCGATCTCTTCATGGAAGCACGACAGGCGCAGAAGGTCCGGGTTCTCGGCCCGGATCACCGCGACGGCATGGCGGTGCAGATGGCTTTCCGACCCCGAGATGGCAAAGACGTTACAATAGGTCGTCTGGTTCATTTGCGTGACTGCCTGAATCACGTCCGGTGCGATGCCGATCCGCAGGCCCGCGAGTTCCGGTCCCAACGCAATGCGTTCGTCTTCGGACACGATGTAGACCCAGAAGTTCGGGGCTGCATCGGTCAGGCCGATGGGGTGACCCGTGATCTGGGATAGCCGTGCAAGATAACTTGCGATCCGCGCCCGGTCGGTGGCCCGCTTTTCCGCCGGAATCGAAGGTCCGAACCGTACCGAGACCCGAATCGGATCATTCCAGCGCGTCAGCGCGGACGCCGTCTCTTCGCGGGTGATGCCGCCGCGGCTGCGGGTAAACTCCTGAAACAGGGCGATCTTCAGAAAGTTTTCGGTCAGCCGTTCCGGCCGGATCGGGATATCCGTCCCTGGATCGGTCCGCAGCATACCTTCCCGCAAGAGTACCTGCTGTACTTGCGCATAATAGGCCGCCGCCGCCGCACTTCTAGGTGTGGGCGGGGGCGGCGCCACTGGCGCGACCGGCGACGCGGGCGCCACACGCGCGGACACGCCGAGGCAACCGGCAAGCGCCAGGCAGGCCATTCCGCCGATCAGAGATTTCACCGCACTTGAACGCGCCATCCTGTCCTTTCAGGCCGTCTGTGCCGGAGCCGACTGCCGTGCCTTTGCCGAAGCCAGCGTCTCGCGCAGCTCGGCCTCCATCTTCACCAGTTCCACCTCGGCCGCCGCCCGGCGCGCCTTGCCCTCGTCGGCGATGGCAAGGCTTTCGTTGATCGTGGCGATCAGCGTGGCATTGGCCGCCTTGATCGTCTCGATGTCGAAGACCCCACGCTCCATCTCCTCGCGCACCACCTTGTTGGCGGCCTGCAGGTTCTCGGCATTGGCCTTCAGCAATTCGTTCGTCAGGTCGTTCGCCTCACGCACAGCCTCGGCCGCTTCCTTCGACCGCTGGATCGTCACCGCCTGTGCCAGCTGCGTCTCCCACAGCGGCACGGTGTTGACGAGGGTCGAGTTGATCTTGGTCACCAGCGACTTGTCATTCTCCTGCACCAGCCGGATCGAGGGCAGTGACTGCATCGTCACCTGCCGGGTCAAACGCAGGTCATGCACCCGGCGCTCCAGATCATCCCGCGCCGCGCGCAGATCGCGCAGCTCCTGCGCCTTCATCACCTTGTCCGCTTCGGGGGCCGCCGTCACCTCGGCCTCCTTGGCCGGGATCGCCGTGCCGTCCGTCTCGGCCAGCTTCGCCTCTCCGGCGGCGATGTACAGCGCCAGCTCGTTGTAGAAGGTCAGCGTCTTTTCATAGAGCAGGTCCAGGCTCTTGATATCCTTGAGCAGCGTATGCTCATGCGTCAGAAGCTCACCCGTGATCTTGTCGATCTGCCCCTGCACGTCCTCGTACTGCGCCACGAACTCGGCGAAGGGCGCCGCGCGGCCCAGAAGCTTCTCCCACCAGCTCGACTCGCGCCGCAGGTCCAGCTCCTCGACAGCGAAACCGCGGATCGTGGTGACGATCTTGCGAAGCGAGTCGCCTGCAGGCCCCACATCCTTGTTCTTCACGTCCTGCAACATCGCCTGGCTGATCACCTGCAGCTCGGCCTGCGCGGACGAGCCGAAGGCGATGATCGACTGAGTGTTCGACAGGTCCACTTCGTCCATCCGCTTGCGGATTGCCTCGGCCTTGTCCGAAGGTGCTGCCTCCAGCGGCACGACCTCGGCCATCGGCTCGGGCAGGATCACGGCATTGACCTTCTCGACCTCGGTCAGAAGGGCCTGCGCATCGGATTGAACGGTTGTGGACATCGGAAGTCTCCCTTGGATCAATGATCAAGCTTCAAACGGTCGCGCAACACGGCGATCTCGACATCCAGATCGGTGCGGCTGTTGGAAAGAAAAGTGGTAGTCTTCTGAGCGAAGGTGGTTTCCAGATCGGTCAGCAGCGCCTCATAGTCGCTGCGGGCACTGGCGTCCCGGGTCTGGGCGTAATGGTCGGCGAACTTCACCGTCGCGTCGCGGGCGCCCATCAGGTAGACCGACAGGTACTTCCGCGCCGCCGTCAGGTCGCCAGGATCGCCCTCGATCGTGCGAAAAAGCCCCCGCGCCACGCCCGAAAACTGCGCGACGCGCTTCTCAAGGCTGCGGTCCTTCGCCCGCAGGATCGCATCCTGCATCGCGGACAGATAGGCCTCGCCCTCTTCCACGGCCTTTGCGACCCGGCCGGTCTGGAAGGCGTCGATCCCTTCCATCCCCTTGTCGGCCATCGGGTCCAGCCCGAACGCCGCCAGATGCAGCCCCGCCCCGACGACAGCGTAAAGGACCGGGTACACAAGACCCTGATCGGCGATCACGCCCCCCACGGCCAGCGCCGCCCCGGTCGCCACCGCCCCCGCCGCCTTGCGCGGGAAGGCTGGCCGACGCGCAAGCTTGCGGGCGTTGTAGGCCGCCTCGGCCGCCATCCCTTCGCGGGTAAGCCAAGCTGCCAGCACGATCAGCCCTCCGGCAAGAAGGCCAAGAAGCATCTCGCGCGGGCCGTCGCCGAAGGCGGGAAAAAGGAAAAGGAAGGCGGTCAGGAAGAGCACCGTCGAGCGCCAGCGTCCCGTCACCTTCGGCGCCGCCACGGGGCCGCCCGCGGGACCCGGGGACCCGCCACCGGGAGAATACCTGCCGCCGAAACGTTCGGCCATCACGCGCCTCCCGACCAGGCCACATAGGCCACCAGGAAGACCAGAAGTACCAGCGAGAGCGTCCGAATTCCGCCGCCCGACATCGCCTGCACTCCCTTTCCTGCCGCTTCGCCCGACCTTAGCCGAAGGCCCCGCGCCTTGCCAGTCACGCCTGCCACGAATCGGCGGCATTCCACTCCGCGCACCCGCCTCATCCGTCTGGAAGCGCCGTCTGTCGGTTGCTGCCGACAGCATGTCTGCCCCGGATGCTTGGGGCCGGGCCTAGCCCTTTTTCGGCCCCGGCCGCGGTCCGGGACGCACCGGTTTGCCGCCCGTCCGGGCCGGGCGGTCCGATGCGGGTCGCTCGGCCGTTCGGGCTGGCGGGCGGGTGGCTTTCTGCCAGGTCTCGGACAGCTGCTTCAGCCCCTCGCCGGGCTTCAGCGGCGCCTTTCCCCGCGGGCCGGGCTTCGCAGGCTCTTTCGCCGCAGGTTTCGGATCAACCTTGCGCCCCGGGCGGGCGCCGCCGGGAATCTCGGCTTCGGACAGGCCCAACTGCTCACGCAGGACGCGGGGCTTCACCTCCTCGACTTCGCCGGGCTGCAGCTCGTTCAGCCGGAACGGACCGTAAGAGGTGCGGATCAGCCGGTTCACCGTCAGCCCGATATGGGTCATCGCGCGGCGGATCTCCCGGTTCCTGCCTTCGCGCAGGCCGACGGTCAGCCAGGCGTTCGCGCCTTGATGGCGGTCAATCTTGACCTCCATCGGCTGGAAGCGTTCGCCGTCGATGGTGATGCCCTTGCGCAGCGGTTCGATCTCGGGCTCGGTCGGGTTGCCTTTCACGCGGACGCGGTATTTCCGCAGCCAGCCGGTCGAGGGAAGCTCCAGCTTCCGCTTCAGCTCGCCGTCATTGGTCAAGAGGAGAAGGCCTTCGGAATTCAGGTCCAGCCGCCCGATCGACATGACGCGGGGCATGTCTTCGGGCAGGTGGTCGAAGACCGTGTCGCGGCCCTTTTCGTCCGAGGCCGAAGTCACCAGCCCCTCGGGCTTGTAGTACAGCCACAGGCGCGGCGGTTCGGGTTGGCCAACCGGCTCGCCCCGGACGGTGATCTTGTCTTTGGCGGTGACATTCAGCGCGGGCGAGGTGATGACCTTGCCGTTGACCTTGACCTCACCCAGTTCGATCAACCGCTCCGCCTCCCGGCGCGAGGCGATGCCGGCGCGCGACAGGACCTTGGCGATGCGTTCGCCCTCGGGGGTCTCGGCGTCCTTTGCGGGGGGCTTTTCTTTTCCGGCCATGGGGCACATCCTTTGGGCCTTGTTGGCCGGGGTGGCAGGGTATCGAAGCGGGCATGAAAGAGCAACGCGAAGGCTTCCGGTCATTCATGCGATTGGCGCTGGAGGAGGCGCAGGCGGCGGCTGACCGGGGCGAGGTGCCCGTGGGGGCCGTGGTCGTGCAGGGCGAGCGGGTGCTGTCCCGCGCCGGCAACCGGACGCGAGAGATGGCCGACCCCACGGCCCATGCCGAGATGCTGGCGATCCGGGAGTCGTGCGCGGCTCTGGGGTCGGAACGGCTGGTCGGCTGCGACCTCTATGTCACGCTGGAGCCCTGCCCGATGTGCGCCGCCGCGATCTCCGCTGCGCGGGTGGGGCGGCTTTACTATGGGGCGGCAGACCCGAAATCCGGGGGTGTCGCGGTTGGGGCGCGGATCTTCAGCCATCCCCAGTGCCATCACGTCCCCGAAGTCTATGATGGCATCGGGGCGGGTGAGGCGGAGGCGCTTCTGAAAGGATTCTTCGTGGCCAGGCGCGGGTAGTTGTCCACGCGTGGGCAGGTTGCCACGCCCCATGATTTCAATGGGTTGGCCCCGGACGTTCAGGAAGTTTTTACGTCTGCCCCGCTATCGGCCTTGCAGAAGCGCGAGCGTCTTCTGGGCAGCGGCAGGAACCGAATGCCCAGGCTATCCACCCATGAATGGAGTGCCGTAAGGGCAAAGGCTCGGATCGCCTCGACTTCGGCCCCTTCGTTGTTCAGGCGAGGAATGACCGGCCTGGTGTTTGCGCCACACCGGGCGTCGATGGTGGCCCTCAGGCCTTGGGCGAAATCTGGCGCTTTCAATTCAGGAACGATGTCAAACACGTCCGGCCGCACATTCGGTTCGGCGGTCACGTAGATCACGTGGTCTCGCAGGGGCTTCAGACGTTTGGTCCCACTCATGAAGCGGTCGCAGTCGGCTGGTTGATCGCCACCTTACCCTACCGACGCGAGCGGCGGTGGTACCTTGGAGTCACGTCGGCCTCCCCCGGTTGCAAAGGATCGCCG
>JAIXSA010000090.1 GCA_027484915.1 Paracoccaceae bacterium
GATGGCCCGGATGGACCGCCTGTTCGGCGTGACGATGCAGGAACAGGGGGTCAGCCAGCTGGTCAGCGTCGACCTCAAGAAGGCCGAGGCGCTGGTCGCTTAGAATCCAGTAGCATGGAATAGGTTGGTTAACCGTCCAGCTTTACCCCTGATCCCGCCGCAAACCCTTGCGGTGAACGGAGGTGAGGAAACTGGAGGAAAAGCACTACCGAAATTGGATGGTGTGGATTGCAGCGGCAACGCTCTTGGTCGCCATCATCCGCCTTCTGATCGGGGCCTGACCCCGAAATGAAGGAGACCCGGCGGGGGAGGCACCCCGCCGGGTCGTTTTCAAGGTGAGGACCCTGAAAGATAGTCACTACCGAATGCCGAGAATGATGGGCATTCCCTGCCAAATTGTAAAGCGCGATGCGCAGCCTTGGTTAACTGCTTGGCAACCAGAATCAGGCAGAACGGTACGTGAACAAAACGTACCCGAGGCCTGAACATGCAGATGCTCCTCTCCACCACCACGATCCTCGTCCTCTTCGCCTGGGCCCAGGAACAGGTGTCGAACATGCCGCCAAACTGGTCACCCTTCGCGAAGATCGAACTCGGACCACAAGACTAACCAGCCAGTCCGTCACGATGACCGGGGCGCCTGCCCGGGCACCCCGTCAAGGGCAGAGGACCAATCCGGCAAGGGCACGGCATCCCGCCAAACTTTACAAAATTGTGCAGTCAGGCTACACACTTTGTAAAGCAAGGTGTGAGGCGTGGCGCAGGATCACGATGATTGGGCGGCCTTGGGCCGCAGGCTGAATGCCTTTCGCCGGGTGCGAGGCCTGTCGCTGCGCGCCCTGGGTGGGGCGACCGGCACCACGGCGAGCTTCCTCAGCCAGTTGGAACGCGGGGCCAGCGGGGCGACCGTCTCGACCCTGATGCGGATTGCCGAGGCCCTTTCGATCTCGATGTCCGACCTGTTCGAGGATAGCGATCCCGCGCTGCATCGCGTCCTGCGCCGTGGGGATCGCCCGGCCCTGCCGCAGGCGTCGGGCTACCGCAAGACGTTGCTGTCGCAACCGCCAATCCGTGCCTTCGAGGTCTATGTCGGCTCTTTCGATCCGCAGGGGTCCACCGGCCCTGATCCCTATACCCACGGTGATGCGCAAGAGATGATGTTCGTTCTGCAGGGTCAGGTCGAGATCACGCTTGGCCCTGAGCGCTTTGTCCTGAGCGAAGGCGACAGCATCGAATACCGGTCCTCGACCCCGCACCGGATCGCGAATGCAGGCGATGGTATCGCCGAGGTACAGTGGATCATTTCGCCCGCAACCTCGGCCAAGGCCGAACTGGATGAATTCACAAGGGAATCGAACCCATGACCCTTCCTGCCGAACTTGCGGCCTATCTGCAAAAGCACCCCGAGACCCGCTTTGTCGATGCGGTTCTTTACGACCTTTGCGGCACGGCGATCGGCAAGCGCGTACCGGTGCGCGATGCGGCAAAGCTCTGGTCTTCGGGCGTGGCCTTCTGTGCCGGGATCACCACACTTGATGCGCTGGGCACGTGCTGGGATGTCAACGGCATCGGCTTTTCCGACGGTGACCCCGACGCGACCTCTTACCCCGTGCCGGGCACGCTGGTCCCCGTCCCCTGGGCAGCCGCCCCGACCGCGCAGGTCCAGATTGCACCCGCCCCGCCAGAGGATGCGCCGCACTGGTGGTTCGATCCCCGCGCGATCCTGGGTGACATCGTCGTTCGCTTTGCCGCACTTGGGCTAAAGCCGGTCGTCGCCTGCGAGTTGGAGTTCTACCTTGTCGATCCCGCGCGCGATGCCTCGGGCCGCGTCACCCCCGCCCGCCCGCGCCAGTCGGGCCGCGCGCCCGAGGCGCCTCGGGTCCTTGCCTTCGACAAACTGGACGAATGGGCAGAGATCCTGGCCGAGATCGACGCAGCCTGCGTGGCGCAGGGTGTCCCGGCAGAGGCCGCAACGGCCGAATACGGTGGCGCACAGTTCGAGGTGAACCTTGGCCATGTCGACGATCCGGTCTTGGCTTGCGACCACGCCCTGATGCTGCGGCGGATCGTGAAGGGCGTGGCGAACCGGCACGGGCTGGACGCGACCTTCATGTCCAAGCCCTTTGCCGACCAGTCTGGGTCCGGCCTGCACATCCACGCCTCGCTGGTCGACGACGCGGGCCGCAACGTCCTTGACGAGACGACGCCTGACGGCGACCGCATCCTTGGTCATGCCATAGCCGGGCTGCAGGCGACGACCTATGACGCGATGGCCTTCTTTGCACCGAACATCAACGCCTACCGCCGCTTTGCGCCAAACCAGTTCGTCCCGGTCAATACCTCCTGGGGGATCAACAACCGTTCCGTCTCGTTCCGCGTGCCGATGGGCGGGGGCAAGGCGCGGCGCATCGAACACCGGATCGCAGGGGCGGATGCCAACCCCTATCTCGTCATGGCGGCGATGCTGGCAGGGTTCCACCACGGGATTGAGAACCGCATGCAACCGACGCCCCCCTCGACCGGCAACGCGGGCGAGGAGGCCGATCCCGAGATGCCGCTTCGGCTTTGGACGGCGCTGGACCGGCTGGAAGGCTCGACCCTGATGGCCGATTACTTCGGGCCGCGCTATCCCGCCGCCTATGCCGCCATCAAGCGGTCGGAGTTCGAGGCCTTCATGGCCGATGTCCTGCCGCGCGAACACGACTGGTACCTCTGACCGGCTTGGCGAAAACGGCAACAGGCGTGGCGAAAACGGCTGCGTCTTCGCCGGCTTTCAGGCCTAGAACAGGCCAGAAGCAGGAGAGACCACTGTGCGCTATTCCGGATTTCGGGTCATCGCCGAGGCACTGACCGGCCACAAGGGCTGGAAGCCCGTCTGGCGCGACCCCGACCCCCAGCCCGAATACGACTACATCATCATCGGCGGCGGCGGACATGGGCTGGCGACGGCCTACTACCTTGCCAAGGAATTCGGCCAGGCGCGGATCGCGGTGCTGGAAAAGGGCTACCTCGGCGGCGGCAACGTGGGCCGGAACACCACGATCATCCGCTCCAACTACCTCCTCGACGGGAACGAGCCGTTCTACGAGTTCTCCCTGAAGCTCTGGGAGGGGCTGGAGCAGGACTTCAACTACAACGCGATGGTTTCGCAGCGCGGGATCATCAACCTGATCCACACCGACGCGCAGCGCGATGCCGCCACCCGGCGTGGCAATGCGATGATCATGCACGGTGCCGACGCGCGGCTTCTGTCCCGCGACGAGGTCCGCCAGATGTATCCTTGGCTCAACTTCGACAACGCCCGGTTCCCGATCAAGGGCGCCCTTATGCAGCCGCGCGGCGGCACGGTGCGGGATGACGCGGTCGCCTGGGGTTATGCGCGGGGCGCTGACCAGCGCGGCGTCGACCTGATCCAGAACTGCGAAGTCACCGGGATGCGGATCGAGAACGGCCGGATCAAGGGCGTCGAGACTACGCGCGGCTACATCGGCGCGAAGAAGGTCGGCGTGGCCGTCGCCGGGTCGTCGTCAAAGGTCATGGCCCATGCCGGGATGCGCCTGCCCATCGAATCCCACGTGCTGCAAGCCTTTGTTTCGGAAGGGCTAAAGCCCCTGATCGACGGCGTGATGACCTTCGGCGCGGGCCACTTCTACGTCTCCCAGTCCGACAAGGGCGGCCTTGTCTTCGGCGGTGACATCGACGGCTACAACTCCTACGCCCAACGCGGCAACCTTCCGGTGATCGAGGACGTGGCCGAGGGCGGCATGGCCCTGATGCCGGCCATCGGGCGCGTGCGGCTGTTGCGGACCTGGGGCGGGATAATGGACATGTCGATGGACGGCTCGCCGATCATCGACAAGACCCATGTCGAGGGCCTCTACTTCAACGGCGGCTGGTGCTACGGCGGGTTCAAGGCGACCCCGGCCTCGGGCTGGGCCTTCGCGCATCTGTTGGCGAAGGATGAGTCACATATCACCGCCAAGGCCTATCGTTTCGACCGGTTCCTCAAGGGCCTGATGATCGACGAAAAGGGCCAAGGCGCCCAGCCGAACCTGCATTGACGGAAATTCGCGAATGATCATTCACCATCCGATCCTCGGCCCCCGCGACGCGCAGGAATTCGTCTATCTCGGCGATGCCTCCCTCATCGATCGGCCCGACGGCATGACCGCTGGAGTCGAGGTTTTCCACGACTACCTCTACAACCGCACCAACCCGGCGGGCGAGCATCAGGAGCTTTGGTACCACGAACAGGGCGACCGCTCCTGGTTGGTAGTCACACGCAACACGGTGACGCACGAGATCACCAAGGTCGAACTCGCCCGCGATGTCGCACGCAGCCGAGGGCGCACGAAATGACCCAGTCTCATCGCATTGACGGCGGCCAGATCGACCGCACCAAGACGCTCCGCTTCACCTTTGACGGCCTCCCCTACCTGGGCCATCCGGGCGACACGCTGGCCTCGGCGCTTCTGGCCAACGGCGTCCGCCTGATGGGCCGCAGCTTCAAGTATCACCGCCCGCGCGGGCCGATCTCCGCAGGCTCCGAAGAACCCAACGCCATCGTCGAACTGCGCAGCGGCGGGCGGCAGGAACCGAACACCCGCGCCACGGTGGCGGAGCTTTACGACGGCCTGACGGCAAACAGCCAGAACCGCTGGCCGTCCCTGCGTTTCGACGCGATGGGGATCAACGACAAGCTGTCGACCTTCTTCGCGGCCGGGTTCTACTACAAGACCTTCATGTGGCCCAAGTCCTTCTGGGAAAAGCTTTATGAGCCGATCATCCGCCGCGCTGCAGGCCTCGGCTCGGTCACTCGCGAGGAGGACCCTGACGAGTACGACAAGGGCTTCCTGCACTGCGACCTTCTGATTATCGGGGCTGGTCCCACGGGCCTGATGGCCGCCCTGACCGCTGGCCGGGCAGGCAAGCGCGTGATCCTGGCCGACGAAGATTTCCGCATGGGCGGCCGCCTGAACGCCGAGACCTTCACCATCGGCAATGACCAAGGTGCCAACTGGGCGGCGGCCTCCGTCGCCGAACTCTCTTCCATGCCCAACGTCCGCCTGATGACCCGCACCACCGTCGTCGGCGCCTTTGACCACGGCATCTACAGCGCGGTGGAACGCGTCTCGGACCACCTTCCCGCCCCAGCCGCAGGCAAGCCGAGGCAAGTCCTTTGGCGCATCTACGCAGGCCGCGCGATCCTTGCCGGTGGCGCCACCGAACGCCCCATCGCCTTCGAGAACAACGACCGTCCCGGCATCATGATGGCGGGCGCACTCCGGGCCTACGCGAACCGCTGGGGCGTCAAGGTCGGCGAGCGGGTGGCGGTGTTCACCAACAACGATGACGGCCTCCGCACCGCCAAGGACCTGCAGTCGAAGGGTGTTGACGTTGTCGCCGTCATCGACAGTCGCGAGGGCGGGGAACTCCTTCCCGGCATCCGCCACCTGCAGGGAGCCGAGGTCATCGACAGTTCGGGCAAGCTTGGTCTGTCCTCCATTACCGTCCGTCAAACGAACGGGCGTTCGGAAACCATCTCGGTCAATGTGCTGGGAGTCTCGGGGGGCTGGAACCCGAATGTGAACATCCACTCTCATCACCGCTCGCGCCCGGTCTATGATCCCAACATCGCGGCTTTCGTACCGGGCAAGGACGGCCCTCCCGGCCTCCTCGTCGCCGGTTCCGCTGCGGGCCAGATGTCCACCCACGCCGCCCTGCGCACGGGCCGCGACGTCGCTATCGCTGCGTTGGAGCTCAATTCCGCGCCTGACCTGCCGCAGGCCGAAGACGCCCCCATCCGCATCTCGCCGCTTTGGTACGTCCACCACGGCAAAGGCCGCGCCTGGGTCGACCAGCAGAACGACGTCACCGTCAAGGATGTGAAGCTTGCCAAGCAGGAGAACTTCACCTCTGTCGAGCACATGAAACGCTACACCACGCTGGGCATGGCGACCGACCAGGGCAAGACATCGAACGTCATTGGCCTTGCGATCATGGCCGAACTGACCGGCCGGTCCATCCCCGAAACCGGCACCACGATCTACCGCCCGCCCTACACGCCCGTGGCGATGGGCGCGCTGGCGGGCCGGTCGCGGGGCCGCGAATTCAAACCCTTCCGCCTGACCCCCAGCCACCACTGGGCCAAGGAACAGGGCGCGATCTTTGTCGAGGTCGGCAACTGGCTCCGCACGCAGTGGGTCCCGAAGGCGGGCGAAACCGAATGGCGCCAGTCGGTAGACCGGGAGGTCCTTGCGACCCGCAAATCCGTCGGCATCTGCGACGTTACCACCTTGGGCAAGATCGACATCCAGGGCACCGATGCGGGTGCCTTCCTGGACAAGGTTTACGCCAACACCTTCTCGACCCTCGCCGTCGGCAAGTGCCGTTATGGTCTGATGCTCCGCGAGGATGGCATCGTCTTCGACGACGGCACCACCGCCCGGATGGGCGAGAACGAATACGTGATGACCACCACCACGGCCAACGCCGTGATCGTCTTCCGCCACCTGGAATTCTGCCGCCAGTGCCTTTGGCCCGAGATGGACGTCCAGCTCATCTCGACCACCGAGGCTTGGGCGCAGTTTTCGGTCGCTGGTCCCAACGCACGGAATCTGCTGCGGAAAATCGTCGATCAGGATATCAGCGACGCAGCTTTCCCCTACATGGGGGCCGGAAACATCACCGTCGGCGGCCTCCGCGCACGGCTGTTCCGGATCAGCTTCTCGGGCGAACTCGCCTATGAGATCGCCGTCCCTACCCGCTACGGCGACGCGCTCCTCCGCGAGATGCTGGCCAAGGGTGCCGAATTCGACCCCATCCTCTACGGGACCGAAGCCCTGGGTGTCATGCGGATCGAGAAGGGCCACGTCGCGGGCGGCGAACTGAACGGCCAGTCCCCCGCGCTGAACATGGGCCTTGGAAAGATGGTGTCGAAGAAGAAGGACTCCATCGGCATGGTCCTGTCCCAGCGTGAGGGGCTGACGATTGAGGCCGGCTACCGCCTCGTCGGTGTGAAACCCGTGGACCCGAAGGGCAAGCTGACTGCTGGCTCCCACTTCCTCGAAAAGGGCGCGGCCCCTGTGGCGGCGAACGATGGCGGCTGGCTTACGTCAAAGGTCTACTCGCCGCATCTGGGCTGCGACATCGCGCTTGGCTACCTGAAGGGCGGCGACCGGAAGATCGGCCAGAAGATGCGGATCGTGAACCTCCTCGCCGGCCTTGATACCGAGGTCGAGATCATCTCGCCCCACATGTTCGACCCGGAAGGAGAGCGTCTTCGTGGCTAATCTTCAGCCCCTCACCGCCCTCGGCCGTCGCGAGGCGACCACGGTCACCCACGGGCCGTTGACCGTCTCCGAGCGGACGGACGTCGCCCTCGCCTCGGTCGCCGCCCGCAAGGGCCGCATGGCCGCCCTGACAAAAGCCGCGCAAAAGGCAGGCGTCCCACTGCCCGACCCAGCAACCCACCAGTCCGGCGCACCCTACAGCGCCTTCTGGACCGCGCCGGAAATGTGGTTCGTCGAAGCGCCGTTCGCCACACATGAACTGATTGCCGACCTGCTGAAATCCGCTCTTGGTGACGCCGCCAGCATCACCGAACAGACCGACGCCTGGGTCGCCTTCGACCTTGCCGCGCCCGATCTGGCCCCGCTACTGGAGCGGCTCTGCAACGTCGATTATCCCGCGCGCCCGACAGGTCATGCGACCCGCACTATGATGGAGCATCTGGGCGTCTACCTGATCAAGCATGGCCCCGACACGGCGCGCATCTACGGCCCCCGGTCCAGCGCGGAAAGCCTGCTCCACGCCATCGAGACGGCGGCTCATTCCGTCTGGTAGCATTTGCTTGACAGAATTTTTCCTGTAGTGAAACCATTGGCCATGGTTTCATTCCGGGATCGTTGCCCATGTCCGACGGCTCTGCCAATTCAGCCCTTCCGCGCGGCAAACCGGCCTTCGACCAAGACCCGCACCGGGTCCGCGAGATCACCGAGCGCAACCTTGAAGCCGCCATCGGGCGCGAGGTCAGGAACTTCCGCCGCCAGCAGGGCATGACTGTCGCCGATCTGGCCAACGTCACCGGCCTGTCGATCGGGATGCTGTCGAAGATCGAGAATGGCAACACCTCGCCGTCCCTAACCACGCTGCAAGTCCTCAGCCACGCCTTCTCCGTCCCCGTCACCGCCTTCTTCCGCAGCTACGAAGAACGCCGCGAGGCGCAGCACGTGAAGGCGGGCGAACACGTCGAAATCGAACGCCGCGGCACCCGCGCCGGGCACCAGTACAACCTTCTTGGCCACATTGGGTCGAACAATTCCGGCGTTGTGGTCGAGCCCTACATCATCACCCTGACCACCGAATCCGACACTTTCCCGGCCTTCCAGCACGAGGGGCTGGAGCTTCTCTACATGCTGGAGGGTGAGGTCGACTACCGTCACGGCGATGCGGTCTACCCGCTGAAACCCGGCGACAGTCTGTTTTTCGACGCCGACTCCCCCCACGGACCCGAGACGCTGGTCAAACTCCCCGCCCGCTACCTGTCGGTGATCGCCTACCCTCAGGGCTAGGGATGCGGGGCGTCCGGGGTCACCATCTCGACCTCGTAGAAGGTCGGTCCCGTGGCGGGCGGAGAGTTGGGGTCCATCCCCTGTGCGGCGATGGGCGCGGCCAGTAGTGCCGAAAGAAACAGGGCGTGAAGCCTGCTGGTCTACTCCGGAAAAGGTTAGAAAGTGAGCTAACCAATTTCCCTCCGTCAACCCGTTGCGGCCCCCGGTGGGCGGTCTTAGGCTGATCTGAAACGGGCAGGGGGGCCACATGGGTTTGCTGGAAGACTTGGGTTCGGCCGTGGGCAGCGCGAATGTCCTGACCGGCGCCGACATGGCCCGCTACGCCCGCGACTGGATGGGCCGGTATGAAGGCCAGCCGGTCGCCGTGATCCGCCCGGGATCGACCGCAGAGGTCGCCGCATGCGTCAAGATTGCTGCGCAGCATTCCCTGCCCATCGTGCCCATCTCCGGCAACACTGGCCTCGTCGGCGGCACCATGACGCGCGGGGGTCTCCTCCTGACCCTCGAACGGATGAACCGCATCCGTGAGGTCAAACGCGACGCCAAACTCGTCATCGCCGAGGCCGGGGTCATCCTCACCCGCCTCCACGAAGCCGCGGAAAAGGAAGGGCTTTACTTCCCGCTCTGGTTCGGCGCCCGCGGGTCCGCCATGCTGGGCGGCGTCCTCTCCACCAACGCCGGGGGCTCCAACGTCCTCCGCTACGGCTCCACGCGAGGCCTCTGCCTTGGGCTGGAGGTCGTCCTCCCCGACGGCCGCGTCCTCAACCGCATGTCCGAGCTTCACAAGGACAACTCCGGCTATGATCTGAAAAACATTTTCATCGGTGCCGAAGGCACCCTAGGCATCATCACCGCCGCCGTCATGAAACTGGTCCCCGCCCCAAAGGCCCACGCCACCGCCACTCTCGCCGCGCGCTCGCTCCCCGACGCACTCACCCTCCTCAACCGCATGCAGGAGGCCACCGGCAACCGGGTCGAGGCCTTCGAATTCATGCCCCGCACCTATTCCGAGCGCCTCCGCGAGGCCCGCCCCGACCTCGGCCTTCCGTTCGACCACATCCCCGACGTCACCATCCTGATCGAGTCCGCCACCACCGTTCCCCATGAGGCCACCCCCGACGCAAACGGCGACATCCCCCTCGTCCTCACCCTTGAAACCATCCTGGCCGAGATGATGGACGCAGGCCTCATCACCGACGCCATCCTCGCCCGCAGCGAACAGCAGCGCCGCGCGATGTGGGCCCGCCGCGAGGCCGCAGCCGAGATCGGCGTCGGCCTTCACCCCGAGGTCGACACCGACGTCTGCCTCCCCCTCGACAAGGTCGACACCTTCCTCACCCGCGCCATCGCCAAACTCGAAACCCTCGACCCCGGCGCGCGCACGATCACCGTCGCCCACCTCGGCGACGGCAACCTCCATTTCACCGCCTACCCCACGCGGGACGACAAACAGCTCAAGGACCAGGTCCTTGAAGCTATCGAGGACGTCGTCGCCGACCTTGGCGGCAGCTTTTCGGCCGAACACGGCGTCGGCCTTTCCAAACTCTCCTCGATGAAACGCCGCAAGGACCCCGTCGCGCTGGACGTGATGCGGACGCTGAAACAGGCGCTGGACCCGAAGAACCTGATGAACCCCGGCAAAGTGATCCCCGGCTGACCTTGCGGCCCCCCGCCGCACGGGATACCCCAGCCGGATGTCCGCCATCCGCCTTTGCCTTGCCGACCCGGCGCTGCGCGCTGCGGGCCTTGTCATGGCCCTGCAAGGCGCCGTCGTCTGCTCCTTCGGCCCCTACTTCTCCACCCTCGCAGTGCACAGCTTCGGCTTCGGCGACCGCGGCTATGCGATCCTCCTCGCGCTGTCCTCCCTCGTCTCCGTCTCGGCCTCCGTCATTGGCGGCATTCGCGCCGACCAGACCGCGAACCGCCGTCAGGTCACCCTGATCGCCGTCTCCTCGCTCCTCCTCGGCACCTTTCTCATGAGCGTGACCCCCAGCCGCTGGATCTTTGCCCTGACCGCCGCGCTTCTGATCCCGGTCAGCAGCATCACCTTCGGCCAGGTCTTCGCCTTGGCCCGCCTCGCCGCCACAAACTACCCCCCCGAGGACCGCGACGGTATCATGGCCGTAATCCGCGCCCTTTTCGCCGCGCCCTTCATCGTTGTTCTTCCCCTTTGGTCCATCGCCTTCGCCGCCGGGGCTTCGGTCACTCTGATCTTCCCGGTGGCGTTCATTCTTACTGCGGCCATGCTGACCGCCGTCCTCCGCCTCTGGCCCGCCGACGGCAGCGCGTCATGGGACGACCGCCCCTCTGGCCTAAGCTTCCGCGCCGCGCTGGCAGAGATGGGCCGCCCCCGCATCGCCGCCCGAGTCATCGCGCTGGGGGCCGTCTTCAGCGCCTCTACCGTCTACATGGCGATAATCTCGCTGGTCATGACCCCCGAGATCGGCCGCGGCACCCAGGACGTGGCACTTTACGTCGGCCTTGTCGCGGGGCTGGAAGTGCCCTTCATGCTGATGATCCCCAGCCTGACCCGGGGCCTCGCCCGTACCCGCCTGATCCTTGGCGGGGCCGCGCTTTACTGCGTTCACGTGGCGTTTCTCCCGGTCCTTTCGGCCACGCCCTTCGTCTGGCTCCTGGTCCTGCCTGCCGCCATCGGAGGAGCCGTCACCCTTACCGTCCCGATCGCCTATCTGCAGGACCTCCTTTCCGACCGGCCCGGGGCAGGGGCCTCGCTCATGGCCGTCCAGCGGCTTGCCGGGGACGCGACCGCTGCAACCTGCTTTGCGCTTGGCACCACGCTGGCCGGCTACGGCACGGTCGCGCTTCTGGGCGTGGCCGCTTCCCTGATCGGAGCGACTGCCCTCTGGGCCGCCGATCGCTGCTGAGTTTCTGCGCAGAAACGCTGCAGCAATGCTGCACTGATTGCTGCGCAGCAATCGTTCCGTTTCAATGACTTCCGGGCCTACTCTGCAGCCACGGTCCGCAGCTCCAGCGACAGGATCGCCGGTCCCGGCGCGCCCTCCTCCTCCGCCTCGTCCGTGAGGGCGACAGCGCCCCGCGTCGTCTCTCCGAACCCCGCCTCGGCCAGGGCCTCGCCGAAGGTTGTGCCGCCCACCTGCCGCATCGTGTCCAATGCGTCCTGCGAAAGGTAGCTGAGGTCCTCCACCGGGCTTTGCGGCTTGGCGGGGGTCACCACGACCAGCATCCGCTCCTGTCCCAGAACGTCCGCACTGATCTTGAACAGCCCCTTCTTCAGTTCGTCCCCCGGCTGCAGGCGCCCTGAGAACCAATGGCTGATCGACCAGTCCGCGCCGATGTACAAGACGTTGACGTCCACGGGCCCGTCGCCGTTGTTCCGCGCCAGCACATGCACTTCGTCATCCGGCAGCAAGGTCGGGACCGGCGCAAACGGCAGGGGCCGCAAAGTCCGGTCCTCGGGCGTGCGGGTCAGGAGTTCGACCTCGACATCCGGCGTGACGGACCCCACCGCCCCCGCCAGCTTCAGCAGGTTCTGCGCCCGCGCCATCGTGGTCAGCGTATCCGCCAGCACCGCCGCCAGCTCCGCCCCGTCCTTGTCGGCCGTCGACACCGAGGGCGTCGCCGCCAGACCCTCCGCCAGCCCGGTCGAGGGAAGTACCCAGATCGCATCGGGCCGCGGGCTCTCTGGCAAGACCGCCAGCCGCAAATCCGCCTCCTGATCCGTGGCCACAAAGCTCAACCGAGGCCCCGCCGCTTCCTGCAATGCCCCCAAGGCCACGAGCAGCGCATCCGCTGGACCAGACCCCGCTGCGGGCAAAGCAACAGTCAGGGTGAAGTCCAGCTCCTCGTCCATCTTGCGCAGCGTGACACCCTTCGGCAGTTCGGCGGGCAGGACCTTGCCGTCGCGCTCCACCGCCTGACCCACCGAGGAAAACGTCTCGACCGAGGTCAGCTCCACATATCCCAGTGCCTCGGCATCCGCCGCCGCTGCAGACCCCATCACCGCCAGCGTGTCGCCCAACGCCAGCCCATGCAGCTCGCCTGCCGGGATCGTGAACCCAGCGTCGGATACCTCCGCCTGCCACTGCGAGACACGCGCCCCGCCTTCGCCACCGAACACCACCTGATCCAGGTCGCCATCGAACAAGGGCGTCGACTTCGCCAGGTTCTTCACCGCATAGCGCCGCAGCACCTCTTGCCCGATCTGGCCGTAAGTCGCGTTAGGATATTCCGCCAGCGTCTCCATCAGCGTCCAGGTGAAGACGCCCTGCGGCTTCCGCCCCGGCTTGCCCTTGGGCAGGTTCTTCTCCGGCGTAACCTCGTTGGTCTGGGCGGCGAAGAAGGCCACGAACGACCCCTCGCCCGTGCCCGCATCGAACGGAGCGTCCACCGCGCGCGGGTCCCCCACCGACCGGCTGCGCTCCACCGCGTCGACGTCGATCCCCAGCGCCTCGGGCGGAAGTTGCCGCACCCGCACGTCATCTTCGGCGCTTTCCACAGCCCGCGTCGCCGTCCCGGAATGGCAGCTGTCGAAGACCGCCCACACGTTGGCCCCCTTGGCGCGCAGCCCGTCGATCAGCGTCCCGATCTCGTCATCAACCAGCGCGTTCTGCACCTCACCCTCCTGATCCGACCAGGGACCGATGTCCACCGGCAGAAACAACTCGTCCAGCCCATCTAACTCTGTCGTCGGGTCCAAAGCCGGGGCCTGCGTCCCGTGGCCCGAAAAGTGCAGGTAGACGAAATCCCCCGGCTGCACCTCTGCCGTCAGTTCAGCAAATGCGCCCCGGATTGCCGCCAGCGTTGGGCGCTCCGCCCCCGCCACCCCGTCCGACAGCACGGTGACATTCTGCGCAGCGAAAAGCACCGGCGCCTCGGTCGTCAGATACTGCGCCACGAGTTGCACGTCATTGGCAGGGCCTTTCAGCCACCACCGCTCTTCCAAGGACGGATACTGGTTCGCCCCGATCAACAGCGCGTAGTTCTCCCGCGCGAAAGCGGGCAGGGCGGCAAGACACAGCGCAACGGTGAAAAAGATTTTCATCAGTTTGTCATCAACGCATAATCGGCCCCCGTCGGGCCCTTGTTCTCGACCTTCAACGTAAAGCTCCCCGGGGTCGCCGGGGTCCAGCCGCAATAGGCGATGTGGCTGATGTCGGTGTCCGAACACACCAGCCGCCCCTTGTCGTCATATACCGTCAGGTTCAGGTTCGTCGCCGCTTTCGCCTCGACATAGACCTCGGCATATTCCCCACCCCGGAACTCGATCGGCGGGTAGGTGTCGCCCTTGCCGTTGCTCAAACTGCCGATGTTGTAGACCGGACCCGAGGCGACGCCCTTCGTCGTCTCGACCGTCGCATCCTCGAGCAGGCCAAGGATCAGCGCATCGTCCGCCGCCAGCGCTGCGGCCGAGGCAAGCATCTCTTCCCATGACAGCGGAGCGCCCGTTCCCGCCACCCCACCCAACGCTGCCCGGTCCACCGCCACCGGCGCCAGACCCTTGCGTAGCTTCGCCGCCGAAAGGACCAGCAGCGGATCGCCCGTCTCCATCCCCGCCGCATAAAGCCGCGCCGAAAGTTCGGCCACTTTCACAGGCGACGGCCCCTCGGCCCAGGCGGGCAGGGCAAGGCTTACAAGACATAAGGCAAGCAATCGGCGCATGGGAAATCTCTTCCGGCTTCTGTTCCGCCAAACATGCGGCCCCGCCCCGCACCTGTAAATGCTGGAATTCCAGATGACAGCCTTTGTCACGGGACCCGCAGTCCGCGTCCCGCTAGCAAGACCGTATCGAGGCAGAACAAGGGTTTCCCAATGCAGGCCAACCGGCAAAAGCGGCACAGACCGCTTCATTTCATCGAGGCGCTGGCGGCGCTGATGGTCCTGGCGCTGGTCGCCGTCCTCAGCCCGGCCAGCGCCTCGCCGCTTGACGCCGCGATGGACAAGGTTTTCACCGTCCGCTCGAACGACGCCGAGGACCGCTTCCTCGGGTCCGCCTTCGTCTGGGCCGATGGATCGGTCGCAGTGACCAACGCCCATGTCGTCGGCCAAGCCGAGGAAGTCCGTCTGATCGACCGCAACGGGCGTGACCTCATCGCCCTTGTCATCGCCCGCGATCCGGTGCGTGACGTGGCGGTGATCTCGTTGCCTGCCGCCGCCGAGGGCCTGCAACTCGCCCCCGACGCACCGAACCTTGGCGACGAAGTCTTCGCCCTCGGCGCACCTTTGGGGATCGAATTCACCCTGACCGAAGGCCGCATCTCCACCCTTGCCCGGCAGACCGACATCGCCGTCCCAATGCTGATGCTGCAGCACGACGCCGCCGTGAACCCCGGCTCCTCCGGCGGCCCCTTGGTCGATGCCGAAGGCCGCCTTGTCGGCATGAACTCTCAGATCGCCGATGGCAGCCGGATGTTCGTGGGCATCGCCTACGCCATCCCGACGCCGGAACTTCAGCGCATCGTCCAGGGCCTGATCGACGAAACCCTCCCCCAGTTTCCCACCCTCGGCCTCACCGCCCGCCCCGTCGACCGACAGATTGCTGAAACCCTCGGCCTCCCCGCTCAAGGCCTCCTTGTCGACGCCGTCGCCCCCGGCAGCCTTGCGGAAGCATCGGGCCTCAAACCCGGAGACATCATCACCGCCGCCGCTGACACCCGCCTCACCGACCCCGGCGACTTCGCCTTTGCCGTGGAAGCCGCAAGCGCCGAAGGTGAAGCCCAACTCACCCTCCTCCGCGGCGGCGAAACCCAGACCCTCACCCTCGCCCTCACCGCCGAAGACCCCACCGGCCTGCGCACCCGCGAAGCCCCCCGTCTCCTCGCACCGGCCACCGTCACCGCCTATTCTCTGTCCCAACTCGGTGTGACCGTCGACGCCCAAGGCACCGTCACCGTCCTTACCGATACCTCGCCAGCTCTCATGGCTGGCCTCGCCAAGGGCGACCGCATCCTCACCATCAACGGCGCCCCACAGGACTTGCAAACCTTCCAACTCAGCGCCCCCGCGCTCCTCCTCCTGCAATCCCCCGGCGGCACAACCCGTCACATCCGCCTCGACCCCTGGCACGCCCCCGAAGGCGTCCGGCCGGTCGGCGGCGCAAATGTCCTTGACCCCGACGTGGTGGTGTTCTGAATGTCTGACATGGAACGCATCCTGATCATCGAGGACGACCCCGAAACCGCCGCAGCCATCCGCGCCGAGGCCGAGGCCTTGGGCTGTCAGACCGATCACCGCGACACCCTCCCTTCCGGCATCGAGGCCGCCACGACCGTCAAGTACAACGTCATCGTCCTGGACCGCATGCTCCCCGGTGGAGACGGCGTGGACGCGATGGCAAACATCCGCGCGGGGGGCTCCACCGCCCTCATCCTGATCCTCTCCGCCCTCGGCCGCGCCGCCAACCGGGTCGAAGGCCTTGAAAAAGGTGCCGACGACTACCTCCCCAAACCCTTCGAGCCCGAGGAACTCCGCGCCCGACTCCGCGCCCTTCTCCGCCGGGGCACGATCCAGGTCCTCGACAACGACCTCCTCGCCTTTGGCGACGTCGAGATCCGCCTCAAGGCCCGCACCGTCCACGTCAAGCGGAACCACGTGCCCACCAGCCCCAAGGAATTCGAGCTGATCACCTACTTCGCCCGCAACGCAGGCCAGGTCGTCACCCGGATGCAGCTTCTGGAAAACGTCTGGAACCTGCACTTCGACCCCGGCACCAACGTCGTCGACGTCCACGTTGGTCGCCTCCGCCGCAAGCTGGAGGAGGCAGGGGCGACCGCCATTCAGACCGCCCGGGGCGAGGGCTATATCTTCGCTCCCCTCCCCGCGTGACCACGCCCAGACCCTTCGCCGCCAAGGCCACCCTGCGCCTCGCTGCCGCTATGGCGCTGGCCGTCACGCTCCTCTCCCTCGCTGCGATGGCGCTGCAATACCGGCTGGTCGAGACCCGCTTGATGCAGGCTCAGAAAACCCTCCTGAGCGCTGACCTCGACGGCCTCGCCGCCCTCTACGACCAACGCCGCATCATCGCCCTGCGCCAAGCCATCGACTACCGCGCCACCGCCGCCACCGGCGACGAGATGCTCCTCCTGATGGACCGGAACGGCCAGCCCCTCGCCGGAACCCGCAAGGATTGGCCCGCCTCCCTCGCCCCCAGCGGAGACACCTTCACCCCCGACAACGCCACAACCTTCACCGAAGGCCAGACCCGCTGGCTCGCCGTCGCCCGCACCCTGCCGGGAGGCTTCCCCCTCCTCGTCGCCCGCAGCCTCGCCCCCGTCGACGCCACCCTCGCCGCCCTGCGCCGCGGGATGCTCGGCCTCCTCGCCGCCCTCCTCGTCGCTGGCGCGCTCGTCGGTTGGCTCGCCGCCCACAGCGTGATGACAAAGATCAACCGGCTCAACACGCTTGCCGACCGCGTCGCCGATGGCGCCTTGGACGCCCGCCTGCCCGGTCCCCGCTCCCCCGACGAATTCGGCCTCCTTGAAACCCACGTCCATGCGATGCTGGACCGGATCGAAAACCTGAACCGCGCCACCCACCGCCTCTCCGACACCATCGCGCACGAACTCCGCACTCCCCTCAATCGCATGCTCCAGAAACTGAGCAAGATCGAAGGCCAACCCGACCTCACCGCCGAACTGAAATCCGAGATGCGCCAGGCCATCCGCATGTTCGACAGCCTTCTCGACATCTCCCGGGCCGAGGCCGACCAGGGCACCGGCGGCGGTCTTGTCCCCGTCGACCTCTCCAGCGTGGCCGCCGAGGTCTGGGACCTCTACGACCCCCTCCTCGAAGACAAAGGCCTGCAGATCGAGGCCCACATCACCCCCGGCCTGCACATCCTCGGCGACCGCAACCTCATCGCCCAGGTCCTCTCCAACCTCCTCGACAACGCCATCAAGT
Organism: Paracoccaceae bacterium; assembly: GCA_027484915.1. Lineage (GTDB taxonomy): Bacteria > Pseudomonadota > Alphaproteobacteria > Rhodobacterales > Rhodobacteraceae > Tabrizicola. The sequence continues at coordinate 17,451 of JAIXSA010000090.1, forward strand.
ATTGCGGCGCAGGCGACCGCCTGACCCTCACCCTCACCCCCGAAGATGACCGCATCCTCATGCGCCTGTCAGACACCGGCCCCGGCCTGCCCGAGGACATCAAACCCGAGGCCTTCGACCGCTTCACCCGCGCCGAACGCGACCGTGCCACCCCCGGCCATGGCCACGGCCTCGCCCTCGTCCGCGCCATCGCCGCCCGGCACGGCGCTCGCCTCACCCTCCCGACGACCGAAAAAGGTTTCGCCCTTGAAATCCGCTGGCCCAAGCTGCAGCAATCGGACTGACCCAACGGAGTCCAGATGCGCCGCGCCCTCCTTCCCCTCCTGATCCTCCTCGGCTGCGCCCCCTGGAACCAGCCGCAGAACCAGCCGCTCCAGGGCGAAAACGCCCCGCTCTCCACCGAAACACCGGGAGACGACCTCTACATTGGCCTCGCCTTCTCCGGCGGCGGGATGCGCGCCACCGCCTTCGCCTATGGGATGCTCCAGGAACTCCAGGCCGCCGAGACCGGCACCCCGAACGGCCTTCTCGACAACGTCCGCCTCGTCTCCGGCGTCTCCGGCGGGTCCGTCATGGCCGCCCAACTCGGCCTCAAGGGCCCGCAAGGCATGCAGGGTTTCCGCGAGGCCTTCCTGACCCAGGACGCCGAAGCCCGCATGACCACCTCCGGCCTAAACCCCCTGACCATCGCCAAGGGCATCGCCGGGGGCGTCAACGGCCGTGACACCTTCGGCCGCACGCTGGATGAGACCCTCTTCCACGGCGCGACCTTCGCCGACCTCCGCCGCTCCGGCATCAAGACCTGGATCAACGCCACCGACATGGCGAACAACACGCCTTTCCTCTTCTCCCCCGAAACCTTCGACGCCCTCTGCTCCGACCTCTCCCGCGTCAAGCTTTCCGAGGCCGTCGCCGCCTCCGCCGCCTATCCCCTGGTCTTCACCCCCATCGTCCTGCAGGCCCACCAGGGCAAATGCACCTACCGCGAACCCGACTGGCTGACGGCGGCCCGCTACAACCCCGAAGCCACCGCCGCCATGCGCGCCCACGCCCGCGCCCTGGAAAGCTACACCAACCCGGCGGAGGTGAAATTCGTCAAACTCCTCGATGGCGGCATCACCGACAACTTCGGCACCACGGGCCTTGCGGTCGAACGCGCCCGCGCCCAGGTCCCCTACGCCCCCCTGACCGCCGAGGAAGCCGTCAAGCTGAAACGCATGCTCTTCCTTGTCGCCAACGCCGGGGTCAGCCGCGACTATGACTGGACCAAGAAGGTCGCCGGACCTGGCGGCGTCAACCTCGCCATGTCCATCGCCACCTCCGCCATGTCCGCCGCCTCCCGCTCCGGCTACGACTCGATGCGCGGGGAACTCCGCCTGTGGGAGACCGAACTCATCGAATGGCGCTGCGCCTTGCCGTTGTCCGAGGTCCGCAAGCTGCGAGGCACGACCCAAGGCTGGGACTGCAAGGACGTCAAGCTCTTCGTCGGCGAAGTCAGCTCCGCCGCCCTTCCCACCGACCTCCGCGACCAACTCGACGCCGTTCCCACCCGCCTCAAACTCCCGACGGCGCAAGTCGACCTCGTCATCGCCGCCGCCCGCCAGGCCACGCGCCTGACCCCCGAATTCAACGGCTTCCTGGCCTCGCTGGATGGAAACACCGTCGCCTCCCGCATCGAAGACGGCATCGCCGCCGGAGGCCGCCGCGTCACCCCGCTGAACTGAACCCACCCTTCACATTTCCCCAAATATCCCCGCCGGAGGCCCTCCGAGCCGCTTTGCGCACCTACGCAAAGCGGCGAGACAAAAGCCGTGCGCGTCAGCGCTCAATTTGAAAGCCGCCCGAACCACAGGATGACAAATCCCGTCACTTGCACCACGCCACTTGCTCCATTCCCCACCCAAGCTAAGCTGCCCGCATCATGCGCACGGCCCTTTTCTCCCTCGCGATTTCCCTTGGCCTCCTCGCCCCGGCCCATGCCGAAATCCGCGCCGTCATCGTTGGCGTCGCCGACTACCTCACCCTTGACGCCGACCTGAAAGGCCCCGCCAACGACGCCCGCCTGATGGCCGAGACCCTGATCGCCCGCGGCGTAAGCCCGGCCCTGATCACCGTCCTCACCTCCGACCCCTCTGGCCTGCCCTCAGGCACCACCATCGGCCAGCCCACCCACGACGCGATCCTCGCAGCACTCGCCACAGCCACCGAAGCCTCCACCACAGGTGACACCATCGTCTTCACCTTCTCCGGCCACGGCGCCCAGGCCCCCGACCTTTCGGGGGACGAGGGCGGCGGCTACGATGAGCTTCTCCTCCCCGCCGACGCCTCCGGCTGGAAGGGCGCCATCGGCAGCGTCGAGAACGCCCTCGTCGACGACGACCTCCAGGCCTGGGCGCAAGCCACCCTCTCCAGATCCATCAAGGTCGTCGCCCTGATCGACGCCTGCCACTCCGCCACCGGCTTCCGCGCCGTGGGCGGGCAGGGGGTTGCCAAGGTTATCGACGAGGCACAACTCGGCATCCCCGACGACGTGGTTCCCGTTGCAGGCACGGCCGCGCCCCCACTTCAGGGGGATTTCGTCTTCCTCTATTCCTCGCAGTCGGACCAGCGGTCGTTCGAATATCCGATGACGGACGGCTCCTGGCACGGCGAATTCACCCTGCGGCTTGCACAAACTCTGCGCGACACCCAGGACGCCAGCTGGGCGCAGGTCCTGACTGCCACGACCGAAGCAATGGTCCAGGGCCCCGCAAAGCAGATGCCCGACGGCGAAGGTCCGCTCCTACTGTCCCCCGTCTTCGGCACCGGCCCCACCACCCAACGCTTCCCCATCGAAGACGGCACGCTTGCCGCCGGTCTCCTCGACGGCCTGACCGAAGGCACCGAACTGACCCTCTACGCCACCCCCACCGGCGGAGATCCCCTTGCCAGCACGATCCTTACCAAAGTCACCGCCCGTGCCGCCACCTTCGCCACCCCGGCCCCCGCTTCAGCCCGATGGGCCGAGCTTGCCTCGGTCCCACCTCCCGCGCCCCTGACCCTCGCCGCGCCAGCCCTCGCCGACCCGGCCGATCCCCACGACTACAGCGCCTGGATCGCTGCCCTTCCGCCCCCCAAAGCCAACCCCGACCTCGTCCCCATTTTGACCGAGGGCACCATCGCCCTGGCCAATGCCGACGGCGTCCTTGACCCCGAAGGTCCCAATTCCACCCCCCGCATCCGCCTTCAGCCTGGTGAGACCGCAGCCGAAGCCCTGGACCGAACGCTGGAGCAAGCCGCCCACGGCCTTGCCCTGCGCAAGGTCCTGGCGGGGGCCACCGGGCGCAGCCTTACCGGCAAGGCGCCCCTCTCCGTCACCACGGACCGCCGCGCTGCCCAGGGCACCTGTGGAAGCGCCGCCGACCCCCAACCCTTCGACCCCGCCCAGGGCGTCGCCCCTTGCGACCAGCTTTGGCTGACCATCACCAACACCTCCGGCACTGCACAGGACGTCTCGGTCCTGTATTTCACCGCCGACTTCCAGGTCCAACCGATCTACCCCAGCCAGAACCTTGCCAACCGCCTTGCCCCCGGTGAAACCACCCGCGTCGGGCTGATGATCGAACCCGGCAGCACCGCGGGGCTGGAAGAGATCTGGACCCTCGCCGTCCCCGCCACCCCCGATGCCCCCCGCGTCGACCTGACCCGGCTCGCCACGACCGGCACCACCCGCGCCGCGCCGTCCGACCCGATGACCGCCTGGCTTGCGACCCGCCTCGACCCCGACGCCACCAACCGCGGCTTCAGCCTGAAACCTGCGCCCCTGACCATGATCCGCCAGATCGTCCGCCTGACTGGCGACCCCACATCCACCCTGAAGGAGAACTGAATGCCTCGCCTCCTGACCGCCCTCGCTTTCCTCCTGGCAACCCCCGCGCTGGCCGAGACGACCTTTCCGACCCCAACCCCCGCCGACCCGGCCACGGCGTCGCCCTTCGCCTACGCCAAGTCCGGTGCCAAGGCCGCCCGTGCGGCCGAGGCCACCGAAGCCGGCGCCAAGGTCATCGGTGGCGAAATCGCTGCCGAGGGCGCCTGGCCTTGGCAGGTCGCTCTCCTCGTAGGCGGCGCCCCCGTCAGCACCGATGCCCAATTCTGCGGCGGCAGCATGGTGATGGACACCTGGGTCCTGACCGCCGCGCATTGTGTGCACATGCCGCAAGAGGATGGCAGCTTCGCCGACCTTCGCCCCGACGAAGTCGCGATCCTTGTCGGCACCAACACCCTGACCGAAGGCTCCGGTGACCTGATCCCGGTTCAGGCCATCTTCCGCCACCCGTCCTACACCGGCACCCAGTTCGACTTCGACATCGCGCTGATCAAGCTTTCCCGCGCGCCGCAGGTGCCCTTCCAGACCATCGAGGTCCCGGATGCCGAATACGGCGACCTTCTGAACCAGCAGGGCGTCACCACCATCGTCACCGGCTGGGGCCTGACCGAAGGCGCACAACCCACCCCCAAGCTTCGCCAGGCACAGATCCAGGTTCTCGACCGCGCGCTCTGCAACCAGGCGATGCTGGAAGCCCGCGCCGAGGACGCAGCCGGCGGTTTCGGCTACGCCGTCCAGACCCTCGGCGTGGCCGAACAGGACGCCTACGCGATCTGGGACGAACTCATCGCCCGCGCCCCCGAGTCGGTGTCCGAGAACATGATCTGCTCGGGCACGTTCGAGGGCGGCAAAACCTCCTGCAACGGCGATTCCGGCGGGCCTCTGGTCGTGCCCGTGGAGGGCGGCGGCTACATCCAGGCCGGGATCGTCAGCTGGGGCCTCTCGGCGACATCAGGCTACGGCTGCGAGGAAACAGCGCTCTTCTCGGCCTACACCAACATCTCGAAGTTCGTGCCTTGGCTGAACGAAGTGATTGCGGGGAATCCGTAGGTTCGCGAGGCCCATGCACTCACCGCCGTGAGCAAGATGAGGACCGCCTGAAACGTCGTAAAGCACGCATCAATCTGGTAAAGGCTCAGCAAGTATAAAAATCTTCTAGAAAGTTTTTATACTTCTGGGCTTCGTGCAAGATCGGTCGGTTTCGTGCAAAATATCCTGCTTGAAGAAACAACGTCGCTTGTAAGGTACGAAACATTGGAAAGCCCCGTCGAACTTATGCGCGTCTCGATTGCGCTGTTGGTCAAGTCCCTTCAGCCAGATACCTATGCCTTGATCCCGACCAGCCGAGGTCTTGACGCGATCATCGACAAGCGTTTCGAAACTCAAGTGAAGGGCCATCGATGGTACGCCATTCTGTCCCGCGGGAACCATCTACAAGCCGCTGCGGACGTTGACGGGCGGCGCATCTCGCTGCAAAGATTCATTCTTCCCCTCGCCGACCCCGCATTAAGCCTCGACGAGGTAAAGCAGGTTTCCTTCGCCAACAAACTCCCATTCGACTGCCGGCTGGAAAACATATCAGGTCACATCGGTCGGACAGCCGTAATGCGTAACCGTCGGTCAAAGAAAGGCACAAGCTCGATCTTCAAAGGCGTCATTAAGCGTACATCGACATCTGGTCAGGTTCGCTGGTCTGCCAGCATCGCGACCAAGGATTTCCGCTACAACCTTGGCAGCCATCGCACTGAACGTCTCGCTGCTTTGGCCTACGACGCAGCCGCATACTTGCTCTTCGAGAATACAGCGCTCTACAATCTGCCAGACCTTTGTCCGGACCCGACGTCGCTGGGATTCGTGCGCGACCGGATCGCTCGGCAAGACCTCCTGAAAGGTCAGGGATCGTCTGTAGCCTCGGTCAAGGATAGAAGCACGCCGTAGGATGCGTGATCTGTCAAACCAGTTCCGACGCCCTTGCCTTTCTTACCCGCTACGCGGCGCGCCACCGACTCAATCCTCACTTCCCTACTCTATGTGGCCTCTTAACTTCCCTCGCAAGCGCCCAGCTTGCCATCCTCCCACCCTGACCACTCCAGACCCGCGACCTCATCATCAGCGCAGCCACCCCGCCGAACCTGCAACGGTCCGGCGGCCTCCCCCGTCACCCCACCGGCTCGCAGGTCTTTACCGTCATTGCCACCAACAGGACCGCCGACAGGAACTCCCTATCACCGCCCGCCCGGTCCAGTACCGCCAGAGCTTCATCGTCCAGCCCGCCATAGATGATGTAGACCGGATAGCTTCCCCGAGGGGGCTCGATCCCAAAGGTCTGCCCGTCGGTCCTGACCCCCTCCGGAAGCGCGCAGCGATCGCGCCCGGCCAGCGCCGTTTGCGGCAGCGCTTTGAACGCGGCCAGCATCTGGTTCCCGCTTTCCCGGTCCGCCAATGTCAGGTCCTTGCCGTCGATGGCCGGGCCTTTCACCACGCTCAGGCTGACATTCGCGCCCTCTGGCGACGGAAGGTGCAGGAACGAAAGGCCGGTCACCGGATCGCGACAGTCGTCGATACCTTAGCGACGGTTTCGCAATCGAAGTCCTTCGCATCCAAAGTGCCGTCTTCCTGCAGCCGGTCGATTGCCCGGCCCACGAAGACACCCAGCCGATCACGCGGCTCCGCGCGCAAGCGACCCGGAGCAATCGCAGCCACAAAGCCCAAGGCGACTGCAACCGTCATGGTTATCGAAGCCTGAATACTCACACCCAACCCCTTGATTTCCTTGGCATGCCAAACCACGCCGCGCGCGGCGCACCTCAGATCGCCATCCCCACCTTCCGCCCCTCATGGAACGCATAGGCCGCCAGCCGGGGGGCCGCGCAGTCCCCCACCCGGTGCATCACCTTGCCGGCCAAGCTCTCCGGCAGCACATCGAACGCCCGGTTCGTCGTCGCCATCACCAGGGCCGAGGCCGCGATCACCTCCTCTTCCCCGGTGAGAAAACTCCGCACCGTCACCCCGTTGCCATGCCAGCGGACCAGCCGATGCTCTGCCAGCATCCGCACCCCCAAGGAGCCCAACCGCCGCCGCACCACCCCATCCGCCGCCGTCCGCGCCAGCTCCTTCCCCACGAAAGCCTCCGGCGTGACGATGGTCACCTGCTTCCCCTGCTCCGCCAGCGCCCAGGCCGTCCCGACCCCCCGCCAGTTGCCGCCCTCGTCATAGACCACCACCGCATCCCCCAGCCGCGCCTCGCGCCGCAGGACAGCCTCGGGCGACCACACACCCCCCGCCTCGATCCCCGGCAGCGACGCCTCAGCCGGAACCCACCTCTGAAACCCCGTCTCGTCCGGCAACGACCCCGTCGCCACCACGACGACCGAGGCCGGATGCGCCGCCACCTCTCCTTCCTCCAGGAAGGTGTTCAGCCGCAGCCGCACCCCCAACCCGTCAAACTGCCGCTCATACCAGTCCATCAGCTCCAGGATCTGCCCCCGCCGCGGCTGCATACCCGCCAGCCGGAACTGCCCGCCGACCACAGGCGCAGCCTCGACGATCTCCACCCGATGCCCCCGCTCTGCCGCAACCCGAGCCGCCTCCAACCCCGCCGGACCCGCGCCGACGACCAGCACATCCTTCACCTCAGCCGCGGCTACGAACCGATCCCCGCCCCACTCGAACTCCCGCCCCGCCGACGGATTGATCAGACAGGAAATCCAGTAATCCCGCGACCGGCGTCCCCAGCACATCTGGTTGCAGCTGATACAGCCCCGCACATCGGATGCCCGCCCCTCGGCCACCTTCCGCGCCAGGTGCGGGTCGGCGATTTGGCCGCGCACGATGCTGACCAGGTCCGCCAGCCCCGATGCGATGATCGCCTCGCCATTCTCGGGCGTCCGCACCCCGGCCTCCGACGTCACCACAGCGTGCTTCAGCACCCCTTTCAGCTGTTGGGTCAGCGGAGTCGTCAGCTTCTCGCCATGCGTGAAGGGCGGGATGATCGACTCGAACTCCAGATAGGACCCGGCCCCGACGGTCACATAATCCACGTGCCCCGTCCGGTCGTGCAGATCCAGGATTTCGGTCAGCGCCTCGGCGCCCAAGGTCACCTCGTAGGCCTCGGAATAGCTGACCGCGAGACCGACGACGAAATCCTCCCCGCAGACCCGCCGCACCCGCTCGATCAGCTCGCGCGAGAACCGCGTGCGGCCTTCTAGCGACCCGCCCCACTGGTCCGTCCGCTGGTTCGACCAGGGCGTCCAGAACTGGTCCAGCAGCGAGTGGTACGCCGCCCAGACCTCCACCCCCTGAAACCCCGCCGCCTTGGCCCGCACCGCCGCCGCGACATGGGCCTCGAGCAGCTCCTCGACCTCGGCCCCCGTCATCGCGTGCGAGCCGTCCGAGTCATGATAGGAGGGCCCGCCAGAGGGTGACCAATGCGGCGCGAAGCTCAGGTCGGAATCGCCATGCGCCCCGATGTGGTAAAGCTGCTGGATGATGACCGCGCCTGCGTCCTTCACCTCGTCAGTGATGGTGCGGAAGGCTGGGATGACCGCGTCATCGGAATGCAGGAAGTTCCCCCGGGTCAGCACCCCCGTCCGGTGCACCGGCACGGGCTCCGCCACCACCATCGCCGCCCCGCCCAAGGCACGCTCCAAGAGGTACTTGCCGAAGCGAGGGCCCGGCATTCCCTGGTCCGACATGTTCGCAGTATGCGCGCCAAAGACAATCCGGTTGCGCAGGGTATGGTCGCGCAGCTTCAGGGGAGACATCAGGCGGGGGTGCTGGGTCATGGGGGCCTCCATTCGCCCCCATGTCAGCCAATCTCGACACTTGTGTCAAGTTTTCCTGCGCGGTCGCCTGGCCCCGGAGTTTTTGAAAACTCCGGAGCGGAGCCTTCAAAGGCTCCGATGCGATTTCTTCGAAGAAATCGCTTACTCGGCCGCCACGTCCCAGCCCGAGATCGCCTTGACCTCCAGGAACTCCTCGATCCCCCAGACGCCACCTTCGCGCGCCCGACCCGAGGCCTTCACGCCTCCGAAGGGCGCGCCGGCCCCGCGCGACTTCCCGTTCATCTCCACCATCCCCGCCCGAAGCTGCCGCGCCAGCCGGTTCCGCCGCGCTCCGTCCTGGCTTTGGACGTAGTTGGTCAGCCCGTAGGGCGTGTCGTTGGCGATCCGCACCGCGTCCTCTTCGCAGTCGAACGGGATCATGCACATCACCGGCCCGAAGATCTCCTCGCGCTCGATGGTCATGCCGGGCTTCACATCGGCAAAGATCGTGGGCCGCACGTAATAGCCCTTGTTCATCCCCTCGGGCAGTCCCAGACCGCCGGCCACCAGCCGCGCGCCCTCGTCGATGCCCTTCTGGATGTAGCCCTGGATCTGGTCCCACTGCCGCTTGTTCACCACCGGACCGATGTGCTTGCCCGGCTGGCTGGCGGGGCCGACCTTGATGCCGTTCGCGACCTCTGCAGCGATCTCCACCGCCCGGTCGTAGAAGCTCCGCTCCACCAGCATCCGGCTCGGCGCGTTGCAGCTTTGACCCGAGTTGTTCATCATGTGCCGCACGCCACGCTCCACCGCGCGGGCATCTGCATCGGCGAAGACCAGGTTCGCGCCCTTGCCACCCAGCTCCAGCGTGACGCGCTTCAGGGTCTGCGCGGCGGCGGCAGAGATCGCCCGCCCGGCCCGCGTGCTGCCGGTAAAGCTGATCATCTCGACATCCGGGTGGCTGGAAAGGCGCGTGCCCACCCCCGCGCCGTCGCCGTTCACCAGGTTGAACACGCCCGGCGGAATTCCGGCGTCATGGCAGAATTCTGCAAACAGCATGCTGGACAGCGGCGATTCCTCGGACGGTTTCAGCACACAGGTGCAACCGGCCAGCAGGGCGGGGATCACCTTCAGCGTCACCTGGTTCATTGGCCAGTTCCAGGGCGTGATCAGGCCGACGACGCCGATGGGTTCCAGCGCAATCATCGTGTCTGGGGCGTGCGCACCCAGCGGGCGCACCCATTCCATGTGGTCAAAGGCCTTGACGAAGTTCTTCAGGTGCCAGGGCAGGCATTCCGCCTGATCATTCCGGGCCATGTCGATGGGCGCGCCCATCTCGATGCTGATGGCATGGGCCATCTCTTCCTTGCGCTTGTTGTACTGGTCAAGGATGCCTTCCACCAGCCGCCGACGCTCGGCCGGCGCAGTCGCTGCCCAAGCGGGGAAGGCCGCCTTCGCCGCTGCGACGGCGCGGTCAGTATCCGCCTCGGACCCCAGCGAGATCACCGCGCAGGGCTCTTCGGTCGAAGGGTCGATCACCGGGCAGTCCTTCGCGACCAGCGGCGCCACCCAGTTTCCGTCGATGTAAAACTCGCGCTTGGTGATCATGGTGTCACTCCCTGGAACAAGATTTGATCATATTCTGACAGGTGCGCCCCTTGGCCACAAGGCCGCCCGCCATTGCTTGCCGATTCCTGAATGCCCATAGCCAAGCCGTTGATTATGAATGACCCGACAAGGGGCTACACGCGAAGGCTACTCTCGTGACCCGGCCAGGGGTCGCACCATCGTGGTCGAGGAGGCGAATCCGAACAGGAACCGCAGCATGCCCAGCTCCTCGGTCCTGACGGCCCGGAACCCCTGCCGTTCATACAGGGCGCGCGCGCGGAAGTTGTCCTCGACCACGTCCAGCCGGATGGCACCATAGCCCAGCTCTGCCGCCTCCTCGTAAAGGGCCGCAAGCAGCTTTGAACCCACACCCTTGCCCCGGTGGGCCCTGGCGACGCAGATTCCGTCGATCAGGAACCGGTCGTTGTCGACCTCCCGGCCCAAGGCCCAGAGGATGCCGCCCCGCCACCGCCCGCCGAAGCGTCCGTAGACCTGGGTCAGGTCCTCCCAGGTCCCGCCGGCGAAGCTGCCTGCGGGTGTCTTGAAGCCGGCAAGGCCGATCAGTTCGCCTCCGTCACCCACGGCCGAGAAGCAGAGGTCCCCGCGGATCACCCGTTCGAAGAACCGGATCGCCCGCGCGTCCGGTCCCAGCACGCGGCCCAGCTTGCCCCCGAACGCCTCCCAGTAGAGCCGCGCGGCCTGCGGGCGGAGCTGGGGGTGCAGACCGCGGAAGATGGTCACGCCCATGTCAGCGCCTCGGCAAGGAGGGCGGCGTGGTGGGCACCAAGGATCCAGCCCTCTTCGGCGGCCTCGGGTGGGGCGTCGAAGAGGGGGGCCAGCCGGTCGGCCCGCGCCAGTCGGTAGAGGGCGCGGGACAGGAGTCGGACCTGCGCCTGGTCAGCGGTCAGTCCCTCTGTATTGGCAAGGATTGCGACCGGCCCGGCCAGAAGCGAAGGGTAGACCTCGGCCAGTACCACGGGGGCGTCCGGGGCGGCAAAGGGCCAGACGGCGACCTCGGGCAACTGCGACAGCCGGTGGATCATTGGCAGGCCCAGCAGGCTTTGCGAGCCGACCGAGCCCGGGTTGAACAGCATCCAGGGCGATTTCGCACGGGGCACGGCGGCCTCGGCCATGCGGGTTTCCGACAGGCCTAGCGTGTCATAGTCGATGCCGGTGCGGCGGAAGGGGAGGCCGGGCCATGACTGCCCGGACGGATGGCTCCAGAACGGGCCGGAGCCTTCGGGGAAAAGCGCGTTGATGCGGGTGGCGACCTCGAACCGGTTGTTGCGGTTGTCGACGTCGGTGATCGCCCCGGCCAGCCAGCGCCAGACGGCTTCGGCCCGAGGCTCACCCGTCAGCCGGGCTGCAAACCCCGAAGGGTAGCCCATCGCGAAGTCGAAACCGATGAGGACCCGCAACCCCTCGGTTTGGGCGGTGTCTATGAGGGTGACAAGCTGTGCCTCTGCACCGGCGCGGGTGCGGTGGTGCCATTCTGCACCACCCTCGGCGTCGTGGCAGCCGACCCAGACGGCGTTCGCCCGGTTGGTGGGGCTGGTGGGCAGGTTGGCCGCCGACCAGTCGACCACGATCACCCGGTCAAACAAGCCCCACCTCGCGCAGGATGAAATCGGCCACGGCCTGCGTGTCGTTCAGGTCCAGAACCGGGACCGGCAAGGTCAGAGCCGCATCCGTCGCCACGGCCCGCACCAGCGGGTCGCCGGACTGGATCAGCGGCTGACCCGTCTCGGCCCGCCAGACCTCGACCTTGAGATGGGCATCGCGCTTGTAGCCTTCGACCAGAATCAGGTCGACCGGGGTCAGGCGCGCCAGTACTGCGGGCAACTCCGGCTCGGGTCCCCGGTGTTCGACCATGATCGCCAGACGGTCGGCCGAAGCCAGAACGACCTCCCGTGCGCCGGCTTGCCGGTGGCGGAAGGTGTCCTTGCCCGGCTGGTCGAGGTCGACGGTGTGGTGGACGTGCTTGACGGTCGAGACGGAGAAGCCCCGCCCGGTGATCTCGGCCACCAGCCGCTCCATCAGGCTGGTCTTGCCCGAGTTTTTCCAGCCGATCACGCCGTACACCCTCATGCGGCCCCCTTCAGCAGGGCTTCGGCAGCGGCAAGGTCTTCGGGCGTGTTCAGGTTCAGGAAGGCGCGGGGGTCTGGGAACATGGCGCGGGCGGCTTGGTGGGCAAGGGTGAAACGGGTGACCTTGGCCTGCCCCTCGGCCAGGAAGGTTGCAAGGGCAGGGGCCAGTCCCACGGGCCAAAGCGCGGTGGCCGGATGGTCGCCTGTCGCATCGGAGGCCATAGCCAGACCTTCAGGCGACCCTTCGGCGGCCAGCAGAAGCTGAGGCACCAGGTCACCGGGCAGAAAAGGCGTGTCGACGGGGGTCGAGACGACGTGGGTCGCGCCCATCCCTGCGGCTGCCGTCAGCGCGGAAAGCACGCCCGAAAGCGGCCCCTGCGGTTCTGCATCTGCCACGACCGGGCAGCCCAAGGCAGAAAAGCGCTCTGGATCGCCATTGGCCGAGATCAGCACCCGTTCCACCTGCGGCTCCAGCCGGTCAAGGATATGGGCAATCAGGGGACGACCGGCCAAGGGGATCAACGCCTTGTCTGTACCGCCCATCCGCCGGCCTTCACCGCCCGCAAGGATCACCCCGAAGATGCGCAAATCACATGCCTTTCCCGCTGCAGGGCAAGCCTACCGCATCAGGCGCGCGGTTCAAGGATGGTTACGGAAGCGGCGTGCCGTCGTGCTGGACCAGAAGAACGCCGTGGTTGTTGTCGTCGTCATCGTCGGTGATGACGCGGGTGGTAACCCCGGGAAGTTCACCGAACGCCTTGGAGAGCTGCTTTGGATAGAACGTCTGCGGCAGCGACTCGAATCCTGGCACGCCGCGCAGGATCGACGAGGTCGCCTTCGTGCACATCGCCTTGGGCACCGCCCCATAGGCCTTGACCCGTTCCAAAACCAGTTCGGCCACCTCGGGAGAGACGTAGACCTTCTGCTCGATCGTGTCGTAGGTGATCCGGGTATGGTAGTCGATGTAGAAGGCCAGCGCCTTGTCGTTCATGCCGAAATGGACGTCGTTCCGTTCCGGCAGCTTCGGGTGGTACCACGTTCCCGCGGGATCGAAGATCAGCCGTTCGGATCCATTGACCAGGATCGCCGAATGCGCCCCGGACCCGGTGCGCTTGTTCACCACGGTATAGAGGGTGATGTAGGTCGGGGGCCCTTCGACATACTGGACGGCATCCACCTGTTCCTGCGGTGCCCACTTCGGGTCGGCCCCGCAGGCGGCGAGGCCAAGAAGCGCAATCAGGCACAGGAGAAGGCGCATCTGGCCGGCCCCTGCGATCAGGCGTTGACCAGGCCCATGAAGATCAGCACGCAGATCACCACGACGACCGTCCAGGTCGCCATGCGGACAAAGCCTGCGAAGGTCTTTTCCTGAGCGCGGATGTCCATCGAGCCATGCATATGCTCGGGCTGGTTGTGATCGGCCATGTCGGTTCCCCAAGTTTCTGTCGTTGCGCACAGCCCATAGCCGATTCACCCGGGGCTGTCACGGGGTCGCGGTGTCTCACCCGGCCGAGGCATCGCCGGAATCGCCACCGATCCAGCCGGGCGTCAGGTGAAACCCGATGCGGCGGGGCGGTTCTGCGTCGGCCAGTTTCGGCACGGCGCGAAGGGTGACGGAAAGCTGGCTGACATGCTGGATCAGCTGAGTCTTCGCGCCGTCTTCGTCGCGGCCGTAGAAGGTTATGATGTCCGGCTCGAAGAACCCAAGACCCTCGATCCGCAGCACCCCGGTCTCGTCCCCGGCAAATCCCATCGCGATTTCCTGGGCGGCGTCCAGTTCGCTTTCGAAGTTGCGGATGTACATCACCAGCCGGTCATGCGCCCATTCCGCCGGGCTTTTCGGCCCGTTGGCAGGCTTTTTCACCACGGCTTTCTTCGGCGCGGGCTTCTTTGCGGCAGGTGGCTTCACGGCGGCCTTGGCCATCGGGGGTTCCTTCATCCGGGCGTCCGACCTCAGCGCAAATCCGGCCGACCCACAAGGGGTCAGGCCAGCCCGGCTTCGGCCTCGATCTGGGCTTTCGACTTCCGCGTCCGTTCGGTCGCGGATTTCAACTGCCCACAGGCGGCCATGATATCCTCGCCCCGCGGTGTGCGGATGGGCGAGGCGTATCCGGCCTTGTAGATGATATCCGCGAAGGTGTGGATCCGGTTCCCCGACGACCGCTTGTAAGGTGCGCCGGGCCATTCGTTGAAGGGGATCAGGTTCACCTTGGCGGGGATGCCCTCCAGAAGTTTCACCAGCCGGTAGGCGTCTTCCTTGGTGTCATTGACGCCGTCCAGCATCACGTATTCGAAGGTGATCCGCTCGCTGTTCGACAGGCCAGGATACGCCTTCAGCGCCTCAAGCAGAGTGGCGATGTTCCAGCGCTTGTTGATCGGGACAAGGACATCGCGGACCTCATCCGTCGTTGCGTGGAAGCTGATCGCCAGCTGGCAGCCGATTTCCGTCGCAGTGCGGGCGATTTCGGGAACGACGCCCGATGTGGACAAGGTGATCCGGCGACGACCAAGGGCGATACCCTCGCCGTCCATCACGATGTTCATTGCGTCGCGCACGTTCTCGAAGTTGTACAAGGGCTCGCCCATGCCCATCAGCACGATGTTCGAGATCAGCCTGACCTCTTCCTTCGGCGCGCCGGGGACGGGCCATTCGTCAAGATCGTCGCGGGCCATCATCACCTGGCCGACGATCTCGGCGGCGGTCAGGTTGCGGACAAGCTTTTGTGTGCCGGTGTGGCAGAAGGAACAGGTCAGCGTGCAGCCGACCTGGGAGGAGATGCACAGCGTGCCCCGATCGGTTTCCGGAATGTAGACCACCTCGACCTCATGCCCGCCGGCGATGCGTACCAGGTACTTGCGGGTGCCGTCGGCACTGATCTGGCGGGTGACGACCTCGGGGATCTCGATGGTGAAGTTCTGTTCAAGAAGCGCGCGGTAGTCCTTGGCGAGGTTGGTCATCAGCGCAAAGTCGCGGACGCCCCAGTGGTAGACCCATTGCCAGACCTGGCCCACCCGCATCTTTGCCTGTTTCTCGGGCGTCCCGGCGGCGATCAGCGCATCGCGCAGGGCGGCGCGGGTCAGGCCGACGATGTTGGTCTTGTCCGACGCGGGCAGCTTGCGCGGGATCGTCAGCACGTCTTGCGTGATGGGGGCGGTCATGGCGGCAGATCCTTTCACGGGGCCTTGTCACAGGCGATCTGGATGTCGGGCGGATATAGGCGAGGGCGCGCCAAAAGAAAAGCGCCCCGCGACGGGGGCGCTTGCGGTGATGCGGCTGGGCTTACTGGCAGCGCTTGCCAGCGTCTTCCATCGCGGCGGTAAACCCGCGCAGAGAAAAGGTGTCGACCGTCTGGGTGCCCTTGCCGGACCGCGCGGTCAGCGTGGCGGTCGTTCCCGCCTTCAGGGCGGCCAGAAGCTTGGCATCCTCTTCGGCGCTGCCCGGCCAGGCCCATTCGCCATCGGTGAAAAGCTGGTAGGTGTTGCCGTCAACCACGACGTCGACGGTCGACCCGCCAGCAAAGGGATAGCCGCCGGTAAAGCTGATCTCGCCCGGCTTGCCGGGACGGAAGGTCACGAACAGAAGGATATCGCCGCGCCGTACCGAAACAGGCTGGCCGTCGCGCGTGTTGACGGTTTCCTTCGGCTTCGAGACACCCCAGCATTCTTTGGGGCTTTCCTCGGTGAAGACGTTCCAGTCCGTCATCGTGGCGACGCGATTGGTCGATTCCTGTGCCGTGGCCAGGGACCCGGCCAGCGTGATCGCGGCAACTGCAAGCGTGCGACCGAAAAGGGAAGTCATGTCTGACGCAGCCTCCAAGCTGTCTTGGTTCCTTGCCACGCGCCTTGCCTGTTAGGCCTTTTGTCTGGCGCGTCGCCCTTCTACCCGATATTCCAGCCATAATCAAAAGCCCTTGGGCGCGAAAGCCCCGTGGGCAACAATTCGCGCACATGTGACGGAGACCCGGAATGGCGAAGGTGAACGACGGCGCGGTGCCGCTGATGGAGGTCTGGCGCGGCGGTCTGCTGGAGTGTGTCCACGAAGGCCACGCGGTGATCTGCGACGCCAAGGGCATCGTGGCCGCTTGGGGCAACCCCGAGGCGGTGATCTTCCCGCGCTCCTCCGCAAAGATGCTGCAGGCCCTGCCGCTGATCGAAACCGGGGCGGCGGATGCGCGCGGCCTGTCCCAGGCGCATCTTGCGCTCTCGTGCGCCAGCCACCGGGGTGCCCATGTCCATGTCGATCTGGCCGGGCGCTGGATCTCTGACCTTGGGCTGTCCGAGTCCGACCTGCGCTGCGGCGCGCATGAACCGGGCGACATCGCCGAGCGCGACCGGCTGATCCGGTCGGGCGAAAAGCCCTGCCAGCTGCACAACAACTGCTCGGGCAAGCATTCGGGCTTCCTGACCGTGACCCAGCACCTGAAGGCCGGGCCAGAGTACATCGAGATCGACCATCCGCTGCAGCAGGCGATCCGCGCCGCGACCGAAGAGGTCACGGAAGAGACGGTGTCGGGCTGGGGCGTCGACGGCTGCTCGGCTCCGAACTTTGCGATGTCCGTGGGCGGGCTGGCCCGCGGGATGGCGAAATTCGCCACGGCGCGCGAAGGGCACGGCGCGCGCGAGGACGCGATGGTCCGGCTTAGCCGCGCGATGGCGGCGCATCCGCACCTGATCTCGGGCGAGGGGCAGGCCTGCACCGAACTCATGCGCGCGATGGACGGGCGCGTCGCGATCAAGGGCGGGGCCGAGGCGGTCTATGTGGCGATCGTCCCGGAAAAGGGCCTTGGGATCGCGCTGAAAGTGGTCGATGGCGGTTACCGCGCGTCCGAGGCGGCGGTGGCCGCGCTCTTGGCCAGGGTCGGCGTCCTTGACCCGGCACATCCCGCGGCGGTGAAGCGGATGGCCGGGGTCCAGCGCAACTGGCGTGGGCTCGAGACGGGGTTCTACCGCCTGTCGGACGGCTTTCCGGGTTGATTTGAAGGGCGAAGCGGGTAAGCTTTCCGAATGAACGCCGAAGCGCCGATCCCGTTTCCGCAATACGGCCACATCCCAGATGAGGTCCGTTTCGACCGCAAGGAACTCGGCCAGATCCTGCGGGTCTATGGCCGTATGGTCGCTGCAGGGGAGTGGCGGGACTACGCCATCGCCGCGATGCGTGATCTGGCCGTCTTCGCCGTGTTCCGCCGCACGGCTGAGACCCCGCTCTACCGCATTGAAAAGCGCCCCAAGCTGCGGGCCCGTCAGGGGCTTTACGCCGTGGTCGGGATGGACGGCCGCGTGTTGCGCCGGGGGCAGGACCTGGACCAGGTGCTCAAGGTGCTGGAGAAGCGGCTGATCGGGCCGGTCTGAGGGACGGCTCCTCGTGCGACTTCGTCTTCTCGTCGCAGGATCCGCTAGAGGCGACGACAGTCCTTCCCGTCACGGCCTTTGCCGTGCCAGCACCAGCCCGCCGCCGCTGGCCGAGATGCGCGCGACGCAGTCCCGGATGCCCTCGTAGGCGACGGACATCGTGTGCCCGTTGGCATGGATCAGCCGGTCCTTGTCGACCACCATCGCGACATGTCCCTTCCAGAACATCAGATCGCCCCGCTTCATCGCTTCGTTCGCGGGCAGGTTCCGGCCAAGGACCATCTGCATGTCGCTGTCGCCCGGGCAGGGCTTGCCGCAGGCCTGCAGCGCCAGTTGCACAAGGCCCGAACAATCCACCCCGAAACGCGAATTGCCGCCCCACAGATACGGCGTCCCAAGCAGCCCTTCCGCGACCGCCACCGGGTCCTCGGCCCATTCGCCAAGGGGCCTAAGGTGCCGGATCGGCACATAGCCATGCGGCGTGTTCGCCCAGGCCCCCCAGGACCCGACCATCGCCAGTCGCGAACCAAGGCTTAGCCCCGCCTTCTCGGGCGCCTGGACCTGCGGTTCTGAGTAGAGATGGGTCCCGGGCACAGTGACCCAATGCGTCGGTGTCGGGCCCTGGCCAAGGTCGCTTTCCGCCATCCAGCCGCAATAGCTGTCCTTGGCCGACATCACGAAGACATGGCCCTTGTCGCGGTCGATCACCGTGACCGCCTCGCCCAGCAGCAGCTGCCGGTCCCGCGCGCCGCCGGGGCTGGCCCGCAGGTTCGCCACCGGCACGATGACCTGCGCCTGCAACCCCTCGGTCAGGGGGGCGTTCACCACCCCGCTCAGCGAGACATGCGCCACCCGTCCGGAGTAGGGTGTCAGCCTTCTGTCCATCACATGCTCTCCAACCCGTTCCCCACTCTGGTCCGCCGCGACGGCCCTAGATCGCAAGCATTCCGGCCAGTCCCTGCAGGATCGCCCGCGCGCCTTGGCCCACACCACCCTTGGGCCGCGCGGGTTGATCGGTGGGCGTATGGCCGTAGATGTCGAAATGCATGTAGCGCGGGCCGTCCACAAAGCGCCGCAGGAACAGCGCCGCCGTGATCGAGCCGGCAAAGCCGAAGCCCGGCGCGTTGTCCAGATCGGCGATGCCGGGCTCGATCACGCTTTCATAGGCGTCATGGAACGGCAGCCGCCAGACCGGGTCGAATCCCGCTTTCGCGCCGGCCTCCAGCGACTGGGCCAGGGCTTCGTCGTCGGTGTAATAGGGTGCGAGATCCGGCCCCACCGCGACCCGCGCCGCGCCGGTCAGCGTCGCCATGCTGACAAGCACATCCGGAGCCCCTTCGCAGGCGTAAGCCAGCGCATCGGCCAGAATCAGCCGCCCCTCGGCGTCGGTGTCGTTCACCTCGACGGTCAGGCCCTTGCGACTGGTCAGGATGTCTTTCGGTTTCAAGGCGTTGCCTGAAACCAGGTTTTCCACCGCCGGAACCAGGACGCGCAGTTGCACCTGCACGCCAAGCGCCATGATCATCCGCGCGAGGCCCAGCACGGTAGCCGCCCCGCCCATGTCCTTCTTCATCAGGTTCATGCCGGCGGACGGCTTCAGGTTCAGCCCGCCCGTGTCGAAGCAGACCCCCTTGCCGACCAGTGTCAGTTTGGGCCCCTGCGTGCCCCAGCGCATGTCCAGCAGCCGGGGCGCGCGCGGGCTGGCCCTGCCGACGGCGTGGATCATCGGGAAATTCCGCGCCAGAAGCTCCTCGCTCCGGATCACCTCGGTCTGTGCGCCGAACTCGTTCGCCAGCGCCACGAAAGCCGCTTCCAGCTCGGCGGGACCCATGTCCTCGGCCGGGGTGTTGATCAGGTCACGGGTCAGCGCCTCGCCCTCGGCCATCGCGATCAGACGGGCGGCATCCACTCCCTCCGGGCAGATCAGGCGGGGTAGGGTGGGGGGCTTCTTCTTGGGGCGGTAGCGGTCGAACCGGTAGCCGGACAGAAGCCAGGCCAGCGCGGCCTCGGTCCGCTCACCCGTGTCGAGATGACCCTCCAGCCGCCAGGCGCCCTCGGGCAGGCCGGGAATCGCCTTGGCCAGGCCGAAGCGCAGCCGCTTTCGTGCCTGGTCGGTGCCAAGGCCCGCAACGGCGCCCGCGACCCCGCCAACGGGGGCGGGCAGCAGGCGAACCTCACCCAGCCCAGCCTCGAACCCGGTCGCCGTCAGCCATCCCGCCCAGGCGGCGCCGGGGCCCGCAAGGAATGTGGCAAGATCCCCGGCGCGCACGATGTGCAGCGGCCGGGAGGCAGAGGATGGATCGGCAAAGGCATAGGCGCTGGTCATGGCTGCATCGCAGAAGGGACTGTTCGCCTCAGTTGCCGGAATATTCAGCGCGACTTCAAGCGTTTCCACAAAATTGACGCGGATCGGCGAAGATTCCCCCTTGGCGCAAGCGGACCGAGGACGCTGCAGGGGGTGCGGGTGCGCCTGTCAGAGCAACGCAAAGATGCGATCACTCGGGCCCTTGGCCCTGGAAGTTCTGGTCAGCCACCCCGACCTCGGCGGCAAGCGAGCGTTCTGCCACCCGCATCAGGCGCGCCCAGACCGCCGAGAAGGCTGTCCCGTCGGCGCGTTCCAGGCAGATCTTGGCGTCCCCCGCAACGGTCGCCAGCGTCACCAGCCCCAGATCGGCGGCCATGCGGCCCAGGCGGGACAGTTGGCGCGACAGGTCCTTCAACTCTTGCCCGCGGACCTTTTCGGCGATCCCGGCCATCGTCAGCGCCAGTTCGCCCAATGCCCGTGTCACCATCTGTTCGGCCACCGGAGCGCCCAGGTTGCGGTAGATCACCGCAATCGCCTCGATATCCTGACGCACGACCTCACGCGGTCGCAAGGCGGCTATTTCGCCCATCTCGAACACCCAAATCCATTCACACCCGCAGTCAGATTGGACCGACTTGCTGAACAATTGGTTGCCCGGCTTGCGCCGGCCGGGGAATTTGCCCCTCGAATTTTCCGCAAATGCGGCATAGGCAGGGTGGGATACGAAGGACTCACCGACCATGACCACCCATATCCGCCCGCTTCCCACCTATCTGGTCCAGCGCTTTCACGGCTGGCGGGCGACGACCTACCAGGACAACCGCGCCTGGTACCGGCGTCTGGCCGAAAGCGGACAGCATCCGCGGGCGATGGTGATTTCCTGCTGCGACAGCCGGGTGCATGTAACCTCGATCTTCGGCGCGGATGAGGGTGAGTTTTTCATCCACCGCAACGTGGCCAACCTTGTGCCGCCCTACAACCCGGACGGCGAATACCATGGCACCTCGGCGGCGGTGGAGTATGCGGTCACGGGTCTTGGGGTCGCGCATATCGTGGTGCTGGGCCATTCGAACTGCGGCGGCGTGAAGGGGTGCCACGACATGTGCCGCGGCCATGCCCCGCATCTTGAAGAGAAGACCAGCTTTGTCGGCCGTTGGATGGACATCCTTCGCCCCGGTTTCCAGAAGGTGTCGAACCTGCCCGACGACCAGATCCTGCCGGCGCTGGAGAAGCAGGCCGTGCTGACCAGCCTGGAAAATCTGCTGACCTTCCCCTTCGTGAAGACGGCGGTCGAGGATGACCGGCTGACCCTGCACGGGCTTTGGACCGACACGGGCGAGGGCGGCCTTGAAAGCTATGACCCGGCGCGCGACGGGTTCTTCCCGGTCTGAATGTGAAAAGGCCCGGCGGATCGCTCCACCGGGCCTTCGTGTCTTTCGGAAAGGTCAGCCTGCGGCGGTCACAGCACGCCCGGTCAGGACCTTGACCAGGTTGGCGCGATAGGCCGCCGAGCCGTGGAGGTCGGTGTTCATCCCCGCCGCATCGACCGTCAGACCGGAAATCGCGGAAGCCGAGAAGTTGGCCGACAGCGCGGCCTCGGCTTCCTTCCAGCGGAAGACGCCGTCGTTGCCTGCGCCGGTCACACCGACCCGGACCCCGTTCGCGAACTTCGCGACGAAGACCCCGGTCAGGGCAAAGCGGCTGGCGGGCTGGTTGAACTTCACATAGGCCGCCTTCTGCGGGATCGGGAAGACGACCTCGGTGATGAACTCGCCCTCCTCCAGCGCCGTGGTGAACAGGCCCTGGAAGTAGTCATCCGCCGCGATCTTGCGCTTGTTTGTGACCACGGTCGCGCCGCTTGCCAGCACCGCCGACGGATAGCAGGCCGCCGGGTCATTGTTGGCAATCGACCCGCCAATGGTCCCGCGCGCGCGCACCGCCGGATCGCCGATGCCCCCCGCCAAGGCTGCCAGCGCCGGGTAGTGGGCTTTGGCCTCCTTTGCGACCACGGCATGGGGCGTCGCCGCGCCGACATGCAGCCCGCCGTCGCCCGTGCAGACGCCCTGCATCTCCTTGATGCCGGTCAGGCTGACCAGCACCGTTGGGGCCGCAAGGCGCTGCTTCATCGTCGGGATCAGCGTCTGCCCGCCGGACAGGGCCTGCGCCCCATCGGCGGCCAGGGCCTTGGCCGCATCGGCAATCGTCGAGGGTTTTGCGAAATCGAAGTTGTGCATGGTGTCCCCCTTACCCTTTGATCGCCGACCAGACCCGCGACGGCGAGACTGGCATGTCGATGTGCTTCACGTGGGTATGTCCCCCGCGATGCAGCGCGTCGATCACTGCGTTGACGACAGCAGGAGGCGAGCCGATGGCCCCCGCCTCGCCACAGCCTTTCACGCCCAGTGGGTTGTGGGTGCAGGGCGTCTGGCAGCTGTAGTCGACGTTGTAGAACGGCACGTCCTCGGCCCGCGGCATCGGGTAGTCCATGTAGGACCCCGTCAGAAGCTGGCCGGTCTCGTCATAGGTCGTGAACTCCAGCAGCGCCTGGCCGATCCCCTGGCCCACGCCGCCATGCACCTGACCTTCGACGATCATCGGGTTCATGATGTTGCCGAAGTCGTCGGCGCAGTGGAAGGCCACCACGTCGACCTTGCCGGTGCCCTCGTCCACCTCGACCTCGCAGATGTACGCCCCAGCGGGGTAGGTGAAGTTGGCCGGGTCATAGAAAGCCGTCTCCTCGAGCCCCGGTTCCAGCGTCTCCAGCGGGTAGTTGTGCGGGACGTAGGCACTGAAGGCGATCTCGCCGAAGGTCTTGGCCTTGTCGGTGCCTGCTACGCTGAACTTGCCGTCGGCGAAGGTGATGTCGCCTTCCGCCGCCTCAAGCATGTGGGCGGCGATCTTCTTGCCCTTGGCCACGATCTTGTCCAAGGCCTTGTCCATCGCCACCCCGCAGACCGCCAGCGAGCGGGACCCGTAAGAGCCCATCCCGAACGGGATCTTCGAGGTGTCACCGTGCACGATCTCGACCGAGGATTCCGGCACGCCCAGCTTGGAGGCGACGATCTGCGGGAACACCGTCTCGTGGCCCTGACCGTGGCTGTGGGCCCCGACCATGACACTGATGTTGCCCGTCGCGTTCACCCGCACAGTCGCCGCGTCGTAAAGACCGACACGTGCGCCAAGGATGCCTACCAGATGCGACGGTGCGATGCCGCAAGCCTCGATCCAGGTCGAAAGACCCATGCCGCGCAGTTTGCCCTTGGCAGCCGAAGCCGCCCGGCGCTTTTCGAAGCCGGCGACGTCGGCCATCTCCATCGCCTTGTCCAGCGTGGCGTGGTAGTTGCCCGTGTCATAGGCCAGCGCCACCGGAGTGGTGTAGGGGAACATGTCCGTGGTGATGAAGTTCTTCCGCCGCACCTCGAACGGGTCCAGCCCAAGTTCGCGGCACATCTTGTCGACGACGCGTTCCAGCGAATAGGTCGCCTCGGGCCGACCCGCGCCGCGATAGGCGTCGACGGGGGCCGTGTTGGTGAAGACCGTCTTCACGTTCACATAGACGTTCGGCACTTTGTAGGGTCCGGCCATCAGCGTGCCGTGGAGGAACGTGGGCGTCACCGTGGCGAAGTTCGACAGGTACGCGCCGACGTTCGCCATCGTCTCGGTCCGGAAGGCGATAAAGTTGCCCTCTAGGTCCGTCGCCAGCTCGATCTTCGTCACGTGGTCACGGCCATGCGCATCCGACAGGAAGCTTTCCGACCGCTCCGCCGTCCACTTCACCGGGCGATGGAGCTTCTTCGCCGCAGCCAGCACCAAAGCCTCTTCGCCGTAGTGATATATCTTCGACCCGAAGCCGCCGCCCACGTCGGGGGCCACCACGGTCAGCTTGTTCTCCGGGATCCCCAGCACGAAGGCCGCCACCAGAAGCCGCGTCAGGTGCGGGTTCTGGCTGGTCGTCGTCAGCTTGTAATCGCCCGTGCCGGGGAAATACTCACCGATGCTGGCGCGCGGTTCCATGGCATTGGGCACCAGACGGTTGTTGACCAGTTCCAGCGTGGTGACATGCGGCGCGGACTTGAATGCGGCATCCACGGCCGCGCGGTTGTCCTCGATCCAGCCCCAGTCGTAGCACTGGTTGCCCGGGACCTCGTCATGCACGCGATTCGACGGGTCGGCCAGCGCCTTGGC
>JAIXSA010000101.1 GCA_027484915.1 Paracoccaceae bacterium
ATTGGACCGCCTACCCTTTGGCCATGATCGAACTTCGCAAACATCCCCGCCAAGACCGCTCCCGCGCCAAAGTGAACGGGATCCTTGCCGCCGCAGCCGACCTCTGCTCGGGTCGAGGGCTGGATGCGCTGACGACGAATGCCGTCGCGGCGCGGGCCGGGGTCTCGATCGGGTCGCTGTACCAGTATTTCCCCGGCAAGCACGCCCTTCTTGCCGCCCTGATCCGGGCGGAACGGGCGAACCTGCTGGAAGCCGTCGAACGCATCGTCAGCTCGGACGCTGCCAACAGCCTGACCAGCCTGGTTGACGAGCTGATCGAGGCGACCGTGGCGCATTACCTGGCCCGCCCGTCGCTGTCGCGGACCCTGAATCTGGCGCGCACCCAGCTGCCGCCTGACCCCGAGGCGTCCGAGTTCTCGGCCCGGATCACGGTGCTGATCGCCGCGCGGCTGGACGAACTTAAGATTCAGCGCCCCGAAACCACGGCGCAGGATATCCTGGCCATTCTGCGCGGTATGATCGACGCCGCCAGCGAGGCGCATGAGGCTGACCGTGGCGCCCTGACCGACCGCACCCGCCGCGCGGTGATGGGCTACCTGCAGGGTTATCAGCAGGTCGCGGCCTAAACCGCCAGCGCCGTCGTCTTCACCACTGTCCGCAGCGCAAAGCTGGACTGCATCTGCCGCACGCCCGGCAGACGGCTCAGGAACTGCCGGTGGATGCGGGCAAAGTCCTCGGTATCCTCGGCCATCAGCTTCAGCAGATAGTCCGCCGTCCCCGCCATCAGGTGACATTCCAAGAGGTCAGGGACCTTGGCCACCTCGCGCTCGAAGGCGTCCAGCAGATCCTCGGCCTGGCTTTGCAGCGTGATTTCCACGAACACCGTGGTCATCCGGCCCATCCGGCGGGCATCCAGCAGCGCGACGTAGCCCGCGATGAAGCCCTCCTCCTCCAGCCGTTGAACCCTTCGGTGACAGGCCGAGGGCGACAGGTTCACTGCCTCGGACAGTTCGGCGTTGGTGATCCGGCCATTCTTCTGCAACACGGTCAGGATGCGGCGGTCGGTGGCGTCAAGGTCCAGGGGCATGGAAGATTCTGCGGTCCTAAGCGGGTTTCATCGAAGAAGTTACGACTAAGCTGGCCCAATACCAACCAGAATTCAAAGCATCGTCAGGAAATCGGATCAGGATTGCGCCCACAGGGACCAGGTCCCACAGGGAGAGAGCACATGAAAATCGGATGCCCGAAAGAGATCAAGCCGCAGGAATTCCGCGTCGGCATGACGCCCGATGCGGCGCGCGAGGCGGTGAACCACGGCCATGAGGTGATGATAGAAACCAAGGCCGGGACGGGGGCAGGCTTTGCCGACGCCGACTATGTCGCAGCCGGGGCCAAGATCGTCGACACCGCCGAAGAGGTCTTCGCCAAGGCCGACATGATCGTGAAGGTCAAGGAACCTCAGGCCGCCGAACGCAAGCGCCTGCGCGAAGGGCAGGTCCTGTTCACCTACCTCCATCTGGCGCCCGACCCAGAGCAGACCCACGACCTCCTCGCAAGCGGCGCGACCTGCATCGCCTACGAGACCGTCACCGACGACCGCGGCGGCCTGCCCCTGCTGGCGCCGATGTCCGAGGTCGCGGGGCGTCTTTCCCCGCAGGTCGGGGCCTGGACCCTGCAGAAGGCCAACGGTGGTCGTGGGGTGCTACTGGGCGGTGTGCCCGGTGTGCTGCCCGCAAAGGTCCTGGTCATCGGCGGCGGCGTCGTCGGGACCCATGCCGCCAAGGTCGCGGCCGGAATGGGGGCGGATGTCACCGTGATCGACCGCTCGGTCAACCGCCTGCGCTATCTGGACGACGTCTTCGGGCGTGAGTTCAAGAACGCCTATGCGTCAGCGGGCAACACCATCGCCTTGGCGCGCGAGGCAGACTTGATCATCGGCGCCGTGCTGATCCCGGGTGCTGCGGCGCCGAAGCTGATCTCGAAAGCGCAGCTCAAGGAGTTGAAGCCGGGCGCAGCGCTGGTCGACGTCGCCATCGACCAGGGCGGCTGCTTCGAGACCAGCCACGCCACCACCCACCAGGACCCGATCTACGAGGTCGACGGGATCATGCACTACTGCGTCGCCAACATGCCCGGTGCCGTGGCCCGCACCTCGACTCAGGCCCTGGGCAACGCGACGATGCCCTTCATGCTGGCGCTGGCCGACAATGGCTGGAAGAAAGCCTGCGCCGAGGACCGCCACCTTCTGAACGGTCTGAACGTCCACGCCGGCAAACTGACCTACGCCGCCGTCGGCGCGGCGCTGGGCCTGCCGTCGATCACGGGGGCCGAGGCGTTGGCGCTTTAACCGACGGAACCGCGACGCGACCACGTATATGGGGCACCCGACAACAGGTGCCCCATGTCATTTTCCGGCTACAAACCCTCGACCCTGATCCTCTGGGCCGTCCTTTCCCTCCCCGCGCTTGCCGCACTTCCCGCGCTCTTTGGCGACGACCCGCGTGCCTTCCACGGCCTGCTGCATCCCACCGGCGAATGGGCCGCGCGGTTCATGATCATCGGCATGATGGCCTCGGGCCTGATGCTGCTGTTCAAGGGCCGCCAGTGGCCCCGCTGGCTGGTGCACCACCGCCGCGACATCGAGGTCGCGGCCTTCCTCTACGCGCTGGCCCATACCGTGATCTACGTCATCGACCGCGGCACCCTGGACCGCGTTGTCGAGGCCCTGCCCCACACCGAGATCTGGACCGGCTGGCTGGCCATGCTGATCTTCGTTCCCCTGGCGCTGACGTCGAACGACACCGCGCAGCGCTGGCTGCATGCGGGGTGGAAGACCCTGCAACGCTGGGCCTATCCCGCCGCCATCCTGGTCCTGATCCACTGGGCCGCCCTGCATGACTGGGGCAGCTGGCCCCCGGCTGCTGTCCACTTCGGCCCGCTCGTCGGTCTGTGGGCCTATCGCCTGTGGTACTGGTACCTGCGGCCACGCCCCGTGGCCGTATAGGACGAAGACGGCCCGCAGGATCGCTCCCGCGGGCCGGATTTCCGCGATGGACCCGACTTACTTGGCCTTCAACGTCGCCAGGATTTCCTTCAGCAGGTCATTGTCCGACGGGCCCGCAGGCGCGGGCGGAGCTTCGGGCTTCTTCGGCATCATCCGGTTCACACCCTTCACGATCAGGAACACCACCCACGCCACGATGATGAACTTGATGACCGCAGTGATGAAGTTGCCGTACATGAACTGCGCGTCGCCAACCCCGACGCTCAGACCGCTGAAGTCCACGCCCCCGACGATAAGGCCGATGAGCGGGTTGATCAGATCGTCGACCAAGGAGGTGACGATCGCAGTGAACGCAGCGCCGATGACAACCCCGACGGCGAGGTCAAGTACGTTGCCGCGAGCAATGAATGATTTGAATTCGTTAAGCATTCCACGGTTCCCTTGTTGTCCCGCCTTGGCTGGCGGGCTGTCTCTTTTGACAGGCTTATCGGCCCAAAAGGACTATGGCACAGCTCAACCGAAAGTTAACGGGGAAATATCCCGCCACCGGCGCACAACCTGGCGGGTGTGATGCTGGTGTTGCGGTCTAGGGGCCCCGCGGGGCCGCCGCGCGCCGCAGCCGGTCGTTGATCGCCCGTCCCAGGCCCCGCTCGGGCACCGGGGCAAAGGCGATGCGACCTTTGGGTCCGGCAAGGTGGTCCGCCTCCCGCAGCGTCTGGAACAGCGAGGCTGCCGCCTCGACCAGATCGCCCGAACGGGACAACGACAAGACACCCGCTACCGGCCCGAACCCGACCAGCACCTCGCCCTCCAGCGCTTCGGTCGCATCCAGCCGCAGCGCCGCCTCGGGCGCGTAGTGCGACACCAGTTGACCCGGCGAGGTCGGCTTGCCCGCATCCCCGCCCGTCGCCAGGGACTCGCCCAGCGCCGCCGCCAGTGCCTCCACCGGCACCCCGCCAGGGCGCAGCAGCACCGGGTCGGGATCGGCCAGCACGATGGTCGATTCCAGCCCCACCGCGCAGGCCCCACCATCCAGCACGGCGGCAATCCGGCCTGTCAGACCGTCCAGCACATGCTCTGCCCGGGTCGGCGACACCCTCCCCGACGGGTTGGCCGAGGGGGCCGCCAAGGGCCCGCCAAACGCCCGCAGAAGCTGCTGCGCCAGGGGGTGCGCAGGCACGCGCACGGCAACCGTGCCAAGCCCCGCCGTCACCAACGGCGAGATACCCGCCCCGTCGCGCAAGGGAAGGACCAATGTCAGCGGCCCGGGCCAGAAGGCTTGCGCCAGCGTCCGGGCCTTGGGTCCGACCTCGGCGATCCGTTCCACCGCGTCAAGATCGGGCAGATGGACAATCAGCGGGTTGAAGCTTGGCCGCCCCTTCGCCTCGTAGATCTTCGCTACCGCGCGGTCGTCCCGTGCGTCACCCCCCAGCCCGTAGACCGTCTCGGTCGGGAAGGCGACCAGCTCACCCGCCGCCAGCAGGCCCGCGGCCTCGGCGATCCCGGCGTCGTCTGGGGCAAGGGTTCGGGTCATGACGCAGCGTCCAGCTTGATGGCCTTGGCGAAAGGAATAGCCTTGGACCGGGCCGTCCATAAGCCAGCCCCCCCACTTTGCCAAGCTTTTACCGAAAGAGGCTCCGATGCCCTATCGCGCCCCCGTCACGGACATCCGCTTCATCCTGGACCACGTGGTGGGCTTCGCCGAGGTCGCCGCGACAGAGCGTTTCGCCGCAGCGACCCCCGACCTGGCCGAGGCGATCCTGGCTGAGGCCGGGCGTCTTTCGACCGACATCCTCGCGCCCTTGAACAGGGTCGGCGACCAGCACCCCGCCCGGCTGGAGAATGGCGTCATCGTCTCACCCCCCGGTTTTGCCGAGGGCTATCGCGCCATTGCCGAGGGTGGCTGGGTCGGCATGGCCGCCAGTCCAGACTACGGCGGGATGGGCCTGCCGATCTCGCTCGCGCTCGGGGTCGACGATATGATGTCCGGTGCCTGCCTCTCACTGCAGCTGAAGCCGCTGCTGACCAAAGGCCAGATCGAAGCGCTGGAGCATCACGCCTCGGACGAGATGAAGGCCCTTTACCTGCCCCGCCTCACCTCCGGGGAGTGGTCGGGGACCATGAACCTGACCGAACCCCACGCCGGGTCGGACGTCGGCGCGCTGCGGACGAAGGCGGTGCCGAACGGCGACGGGACCTATGCGATCACCGGGCAGAAGATCTTCATCACCTGGGGCGACAGCGACATCACACCCAATGTCTGCCACCTAGTCCTTGCCCGGCTGCCGGATGCGGTCGAGGGGTCAAAGGGCATCAGCCTCTTCATGGTGCCAAAGGTCATTCCCGATGGCGAAGGTCGGCTGGGCGCGCGCAACAGCCTGCGGGTGGTCAGCCTGGAGCACAAGCTGGGCATCCACGGCAGCCCGACCTGCGTGATGGAGTATGACGGGGCCAAAGGCTGGCTTGTGGGCGAGCCTCATCGCGGCATGGCGGCGATGTTCACGATGATGAACAACGCGCGGCTGTCCGTGGCCGCGCAGGGGGTGGGCGTGGCCGAGGCAGCACTTCAGCACGCGCTGGCCTATGCCGAGGGGCGGCACCAGGGACCAACGCCGCTGTCGGCGGACGGGCCGATCCTGGACCACGCCGACGTGCGCCGGATGCTCGCGACCGCCCGGGCAGAGGTCTTCGCTGCCCGGGCGATCAGCCTCGCCTGCGCCAAGGCGATCGACATGGCGACGGCGACGGGCAGCCCCGACTGGCAAGCCCGCGCGGCCTTCCTCACCCCCATTGCCAAGGCCTACGGGACCGACGTTGCCTGCGAGGTGGCAAGCCTTGGGGTCCAGATCCACGGCGGCATGGGCTTCGTCGAAGAGACCGGGGCAGCGCAGTACCTGCGGGACGCCCGAATCCTGCCGATCTACGAGGGGACGAACGGGATCCAGGCAATGGACCTGGTCGGGCGCAAGCTTTCCGACGGCGGAGAGGCGGCATTCCGGCTGATCGACGAGATCCAGCGCGGGGCCGAGGAGGGGCGGGCGCGGCTGCCCGATCTGGCGGGCGAAGTGTGGCAGGCCGCCGAGGCGCTGCGAGAGGGGACCGAGGCGGTGCTGGCCCTTCCCCTCAACGACCGCTTCGCCGGGGCGGCGCCATACCTTCGGGCCTTCGCCCGGGTTCTGGGGGGGCAGGCGCACCTGAAGGCCGCGCTGGCGGATGGGGGCCGCGAGGCGCTGGCGCGGGTCATGGTCCGGCGGCTTCTTCCCGAACTGGGGGGGCTGCTGGCCCAGGCGAAAGAAGGGTCGGCGGGGCTGTACGCGGTGGGGTCAGGCGACCTCGCGGCCTGATCTGCCCACGCGTGGGCAGGTTTTCGAGTCGTGCGTTTTCAACGGGTTGGCTGCGGGCATTTACCTTCCGGCAACCTTCGAGGAAGGCCTCGCGTCCTTTCCTCCGTCCTTCCTGGCAGTGACCCTCCCGACGAGAAGCCGAAGGCGCACAAGGAGGCTTCCCCGTCAGTCGGCCACGAACCCCGCCGCCTTGTGGCTGCCATCGCAGTAAGGCTTGTTCGCCGAATGGCCGCAGCGGCAAAGCCAGGTCTTCGCCACCTTGTTCACCGTCCGCCCGGTGCCCGAGACGACCTCGAGGTTCCCCGTCACCATCAGTGACCCGTTGGGCTGGGGTTGCACGGTCACCGGGCCGTTTCGCACTTCCAGCGCCGTGAACTCCTTCGCCGCAGGCTCCCCCGTCGCCACGAACCCCGCCGCGACATGCGCCCCGTCACAGAAGGGCTTGTTCTGCGACTGCCCGCAGCGGCAGAGCGTCGCGCGGGGTGTCACCATCGGCTGACCGGCAATCACCAACTCCGCTTCGATCGCCAGTGGCCCGTTCTCGCGCACCCGGACCGTGTTCACCACGGGCGGCGCATCCGAACTGGCCGATCCGCCATTGTGCGCCACCCGGATCGCGCCCGAGGGGCAGGAGAGCGCGACATGCATCACCGCCTCGGCGCTGGCGGCATCGGGGTGGATCCATTCGCCCTGCACGTTGGGCACAAAGACATCAGGCCGCCCCAGCACGCAGTTGCGGGAATGGACGCAGCGTTTGGCGTCGAAGCGGATGGTGACCTCGCGGCCCTGGACGACTTCCTCGGTCATGGCTTCCCCTTGGGTTGCGTTTTCGCAAGGAGAGCCGGGAAACGCCCTTCCGGCAAGCGAAAATCTAGCCGCCGATCCGGCGCAGGACGCGGGTCAGGGCCTCGTCCCAGGCGGTCAGCGTGCCACGTTCGGTCAGGGTGGCGACAAGAAGCTCGGAAATGCCGCCGGGAGTGATGACCTCGCGTGCGATTTCAGGAAGCGTGCGGTCCTCGGACAGCAGCACCTCGGCATTGCCGCGCAGGGTGGCGGCGACCAGGGCGCGGGCGGTGGCGGGAGGCAGGCCCTGCGCTTCGTACCAGGCGATGGCCTGGGCCATGAAGGCGAAGCTCGCGCCCGAGAAGGCGCCGAAGGTGGCGGCAATGGTGAAGCTGGCGTCGTCCGCAAAGGCCTGTACCGGGCCGGTGGCCGCCAGAAACGGCCGCCAGAAGGCATCGTCGGGATGCAGGATCGACGGCCCGACCCCCAGCGCATTGGCGTAGCCCGGCATCATGCTGACCGCCGGGCGGGCAGGACCGATCACCGATTGCAGCTTGGCAAGGCCCGTTCCCGCCATCGCCGACAGCACCGGCTGGCCGGGGCGGAAGGTCAGGCGAGCAAGCTCGTCCGCACCCGTCGCGGCGGGAAGCGACACGAAGACCCCATCCGCCGCATCCACCACGGCCTGATTGGACGCCGCGACTTCGCAGCCATGGTCCGCCGCCAGCCGGGCCGCAACCTCGGCATTCCGGGGCGACAGGACCAGCCGATAGCCCGCGCCCTGTACCCCCCGGACCATCAGCGCCGCCAGCCCGCCGGTCCCAAGGATGCCGATGGTGGTCACGCCATTTCCTCCAACACCTCGGCCATCGCCTTCGCCGTGGTGGCGATGTCGGCCTCGGTATGGACGATTGAGGACAGCGAATGCAGCGTGGCCGATGGGTTCATGTAGATGCCCTTGTCCATCAGCCGCAGGGCAAAGTCGCGGAACTTCATCCGGTCGACATGGGTGCAGAAGTCGCGGTAGTCCGCGATTTCGTCCTTGTCGGTGAAGAAGACCTGGAACATCGAGTTCACGCCCTGCACGACGATCCCGTGCCGGCTTGAGGTGCGGGCGACCTGACGGACGCTGTCGGCCATCTTTAGGCCAAGGTCTTTGATCCTGGCAAACCCCGCCTGGTCGTCGGCCAGCATCGTATCCAGCATCACCTTGGTCACATGCAGCGCCAGCCGTCCGGCGTTGTGGGTGCCGAAGTGCAGCACCTTGCCCCATTCAAGGCCCGCCATCACATCGGCCCGCCCGCCGATCATCGCCATCGGCAGACCGCCCCCCAGTGCCTTGCCATAGGTGACGATGTCCGGGGTCAGCCCGTAAAGCTCGGCACAGCCCCCGGCGGCCAGACGGAAGCCGGTGACCGTCTCGTCCAGGTAGAACAGCGCGCCGTGCTTGCGGCACAATTCCTGCATCCGGTTCAGGTAGCCGGGCTTCGGGGGGATGACCCCCATGTTGGACATCACGCCTTCGGTCACAACGCAGGCCGCCTGATCGCCGTGCAGCGCCATCGCACGTTCCAGTGCCTCGACGTCGTTCCAGCGCACGACGATGGTGTCCTTCCACGCCTCCTCGGGGATGCCAGAGCTGTCGGGGATGCGGATCGGGTCGTTCGGATGGCCCAGCAGGGTCGGCGGATAGGGGTTGGTGTTCACCAGGACCGAATCCCACCAGCCGTGATAATGGCCTTCGAACTTGATGATCTTGCGCCGCCCGGTATGGCCGCGTGCCAGCCGGAAGGCGGCCATCGCGGCCTCGGTCCCCGTGTTGGCGAAGCGGACCTTGTCGACGTGGGGGAGGAGGGCTGTCAGCATCTCGGCCACCTCGACCTCGACCTCCAGGGCGGTGGCGAAATGGGTGCCGCGGCCGGCCTCGCGGGCGATGGTCTCGACGACCTTGGGGTGCGCGTGGCCCAGCGGCAGCGCGCCGAAAGCCATCATCCAGTCGATGTATTCCCGGCCGTCGACATCATACAGCCGCGCGCCTTGCCCGTGGCTCATGTAACGGGGGGCACCGCCAAAGGTCGCGGGGCCGCGTGACGCCGAGGAGACGCCTTCGACCAGCACCTTCTGGCCCCGCTCGAACAGGGAATGTGATTTCGGACCGGCCATGCGGGTGCCCCTTCTGATAGCTCGCGCCGAGTGTTCGCGCAGGAAAGACCCGGCGTCAAACGGTCAGAAGCGTTCGGCGCGCAGGACCTCGGCATCCGTCACGCCGATCACGCCGATATGGCGGTCGACGACGGTGAAGGCGGCTTCCAGAAGGGTGTCCAGCCGGTCGGGCCGGATCAGGCAGACGACGGCGACCATGCCGCTGCGACCCACCTGGCCCTCGCGCGTCCAGCGGCCAGAGCGGCCCGATCCGCCAAGGACCGGCAGCACGGTGAAGCCCGACACCCCGGCCTTCTCCAGCGCAGTGGTGAGGCGGCCTTCCATCGGGGCCTCGATGATGATTTCCACGCGTTTCGCCTTGTGCGTCTGCATGTCAGCCCCCCACTGCCTGCGCAACGGCCACCCAGGCCGGAATTCCGATGACCAGATTGAACGGGAACGTCACGCCCAGCGACAGCGTGAGGTAGATCGACGGGTTGGCGTCCGGCAAGGCGACCCGCATCGCGGCAGGGACGGCGATGTAGCTTGCGGACCCCGCAAGAACCATCATCAGCGCGACGCCCCCCGTCGACAGCCCGAGGAGGAGCCCGGCGGCCAACCCGAAGCCCGCGCCGACGACGGGCATCAGCAGGCCGAAAGCCAGCGCCCCTGCGGTCAGCACCCCGCGCGAGTTCCGCATCCCCCGCCCTGCCACCAGTCCCATGTCCAGCAGGAACAGGCACAAGACCCCCTGGAAGGGCGCGACGATGAAGGCCTCGATCCGCGCCATGCCTTGCTGGCCGGTGACGATCCCGATCAGGAAGGACCCGACCAGAAGGACGATGGAGCCGTTCAAGAGGATCTCGCGCCAAAGGTCGGCGTCCATCTTCTCGGCCCGCCCGCCCGACCGCGACGCCAGATACAGGGCCGAGATGATCGCCGGGGCCTCCATCGCGGCGGCGACGGCGACCATGTAGCCCTCGGCCACCAGCCCCGCGCCCTGCACGACCGAGGACCCGGTGACGAAAGTCACAATCGAGATCGACCCGTAATGCGCGGCGACGGCGGCGGCATCGGTGGCGGACAGGCGCGTCATCACCTTCAGAAGCGCGAAGGCCACGAAGGGGATCAGGAAGGACAGCACCACCCCCGCAACCAGCGCGGCGATCAGCGTCGCGTCCAGCCCATGATCGGCCACGGCGACCCCGCCCTTGAAGCCGATGGAGAACAGAAGGTAGATCGACATCCCCTTCGCCACCGCCTCGGGGATCGTCAGCTCACTGCGGGCCAGCGCCGCAAATAGACCCAGCGCAAAGCACAGGATCATCGGCGTAAGAAGATTGGCGCTGGCAAGCGCCAGGATGTCCTGCATGTCTGTCCCCCGGGTCTGTCGCCCTGCGTTGCCGCCGATATGGAGCGTGCCACAGAAACCGCAACCCTGCCCGCGCATAATCCGGTTTCGTTCTTCCCCGACTCACAGGGGCCTGCTACAGCTAGGGGCATGACGCTTCACACCCCCAAGATAACGGGCGCCCAAGGCCGCCCGGTGATCCGGCAACTGGACGAAGCCGCGATCAACCGCATTGCGGCGGGTGAGGTGGTGGAACGTCCAGCCAGCGCGGTGAAGGAACTGGTGGAAAACGCGCTGGACGCGGGGGCCAGCCGCATCCAGGTCGACATCTCCGACGGCGGCAAGACGCTGATCCGCGTTACCGACGACGGCTGCGGCATGACGGCCGAGGACCTGCCGCTGGCCCTGTCCCGCCACGCGACGTCGAAGATCGACGGGTCCGACCTCCTCGACATCCGCAGCTTCGGCTTTCGAGGCGAGGCGCTGCCCTCGCTTGGGGCCGTGGGCCGCCTTACGATTACCTCACGGGCCGATGGCGACGCCGCCCAGATCGCCTGCGAAGGCAGCCGGATGTCCCCCGTCCGCCCCGCGGCGCTAACCCGTGGCACGGTGGTCGAACTGCGCGACCTCTTCTTCGCAACGCCGGCACGGCTGAAGTTCCTGCGCTCTGACCGGGCCGAGTTGCAGGCCGTGACCGAGGTGATCCGCCGTCTGGCGATGGCCGAACCGCAGGTGGGCTTCACCCTGCGCGACGTGACCGGGGGCGAGGCGCGCACGCTGTTCCGCGCCGATCCGGCGAATGGCGACCTTTTCGACGCCCTGCAGTCCCGGCTTGCCAGCGTGATCGGCCGGGATTTCACTGACAACGCGCTGCGCATCGATGCGGAACGCGACGGCCTGCGTCTGCAGGGTTATGCCGCACTTCCGACCTACTCACGCGGCTCCTCCGCCCAGCAATACCTCTTCGTCAACGGCCGCCCGGTGCTGGACCGGATGCTTTACGGTTCCCTTCGGGCCGCCTATTTCGACGTCCTCTCCCGCGACCGGCACCCCGCCGCCGTGTTGAACCTGATCGCCGACCCCCAGCGCGTCGACGTGAACGTCCACCCGGCGAAGGCCGAGGTCCGCTTCCGCGAACCCGATGCCGCGCGCAGCCTCATCATCACCGCCCTCAAATCCGCCCTGAGCGGCGCAGGCCACCGCGCCTCCACCACCGTGGGCGCGGCCACCCTGGACGCCTTCCGCCCCGAGCCGCGCGTCTACCAGATGGACCGCCCCAGCCCCGCCAGTTTCGCCCGCGCCTTCGCTTTTCAGTCCCCTGGCTTTGCCGAAGCGCCGCAGGCCCCCACCTTCACGCCCCCCAGCGAGGAGAACGCGCAGCCGCACGACGAGCACCCCTTGGGGGCCGCCCGCGCGCAACTTCATGAAAACTACATCGTTGCTCAGACCGCCAAAGGCATCGTCATCGTCGACCAGCACGCCGCACACGAACGGCTCGTCTACGAACGCCTGAAACGCCAACTGGCCGACACTGGCATCCGCGCCCAGGCGCTGCTGATCCCGGAAATCGTCGACCTCTCCCCCACCGACGCCGCCCGCGTTCTGGACGCCGCCCCGGCACTGGCCGAAGTCGGCCTGACCATCGAACCCTTCGGCGGCAACGCTGTGGCGATCCGCGAAACCCCCGCCGTCCTTGGCCCGGTCAACGGCGCGGCGCTTCTCCGTGACATCCTCGACGAACTGGCCGACAGCGGCGACAGCCAGCTCGTGCGCGCGAAGATCGACGCGATCCTCTCCCGCATGGCCTGCCACGGCTCAGTCCGCTCCGGCCGCCAGATGCGCCCCGAGGAGATGAACGCCCTCCTGCGCGAGATGGAGGCGACGCCGCTGTCGGGCCAGTGCAACCACGGACGGCCCACCTATGTGGAGCTTAGCCTCCACGACATCGAACGCCTGTTCGGCCGCCGATGATCACGCTTTTCGGCCAGACCTATCAGTGGAACGACCCTGAGATCCTGCTTCTCGGTGGGGTCGCCTTGGCGTTTATCGCCCTCCTCCTTCTGATCCTGCGCAGCGTCAGCCGGTCGGCCTCGGCTGCCGAACCTCTCGCGCGTGAGGTGGCTTGGCTTGCGTCCCGGATGCAGCAGATCGGCGACGGGCAACAGCAGCTGGCGGGCGGCCTGCACCATGTGTCCGAAGCGCAAGCGGTCAGCCAGTCGGCGATGCTGAAGGTGATGGAACAGCGTCTGGCCGAAGTGCAGCGGCAGATGACCGAGGCTTTGCACGGCACCTCGACCCGCACGGCGCGGTCTCTGGGGGAGCTTCAGACCCGGCTGGAGACCATCGACAAGGCGCAGGCCAACATCGAGAAGCTGTCGGGCAACGTCCTTTCCCTGCAGGACATCCTGTCGAACAAGCAGACACGCGGAGCCTTCGGGGAAATCCAGCTCCACGACATCGTTCAGAAGGCCCTGCCAAAGGACGCCTACACGATGCAGGCGACCCTGAGCAACGGCCGCCGCGCCGACTGCCTGATCCACCTGCCGAACCCGCCCGGCCCCATTGTCATCGACGCCAAGTTCCCGCTGGAAGCCTACGAGGCGATCCGCCGCGCCGACAGCCCACGCGGGGTGCAGGAGGCGGCGCAGCAGATGCGCACCGCCGTTCGCGCCCACATCCGCGCCATCGCCGAGAAATACATCATCGAAGGAGAAACCGCCGACGGCGCGCTGATGTTCCTGCCTTCGGAAGCGGTCTACGCCGAACTGCACGCCAACTTCCCTGAACTGGTGCGCGAAGGCTTTGGCGTAAAGGTCTGGATCGTCTCGCCCACCACTTGCATGGCGACGCTGAACACGATGCGGGCGGTGCTGAAGGACGCACGGATGCGCGAACAGGCCGGGGCGATCCGCAAGGATTTGGCGCTGCTTTACGCCGATGTCGAGCGTCTTGGCACCCGCGTCGAAAGTCTGGACCGCCACTTCGGCCAGGCCGCGAAGGATATCGAGGACATCAAGATTTCGTCCGACAAGGCCACGAAACGTGCGCGGCGGCTGGACAACTTCGACTTCGAGGAACTGGCGCCGGACACTCCCGCCAAGGTGATCGGACCGACGGCTGCCGAATGATCCACCTCACCTCTGCCGACTACACCCGCCAGCCCTGGAAGAACGGGCGCGGCACGACGACGGAACTGTGGCGTCTGGAACGCGACGGGCAGCTTCTGGTGCGTCTAAGCCGGGCGGCAGTGGTGGAGGACGGGCCGTTTTCGCTGTTTCCGGGGATCGAGCGGAACCTGACGGTGCTGTCCGGTCCCGGATTCCGACTGACTGGGCCGGGTCTCGACATCCCATGCGCGCCCCTGGTGCCCGTGGCATTTCCCGGAGACATCGAGGTCACCGCGACCGGGACGGCGGGCCAGCAGTCCGAAGATTTCAACGTAATGACCGCACAGGCGCTGCCAAAGCCGACCGTCACTCTCGCCCAGAACGACAGCCTGCCTGCGGGCGGGACACTTGCACTTTACGCGCTTGGCCCCTGCCTGGTGAATGGAACCGCCGTGGCCCGCGAGGACCTGATCCTTACCGAAGGCCCTGCGCGGTTGCAGGGCGACTGGACCGTGATCGCCGTCCGCTTGCAGCTGCCGTAGGCCGGGCTTCAGACCGGCCCAACGTCAGATCCGCAGCAGCGGCTGGGCCAGCCGGGGGATCAGCCCGCGGAACCGCAGCGGAGCATCCGTTGCCGCGAGGCAGATGCAGTCCTGCCCGGCCAGTGCCACGGG
This sequence comes from Paracoccaceae bacterium, assembly GCA_027484915.1. Lineage (GTDB taxonomy): Bacteria > Pseudomonadota > Alphaproteobacteria > Rhodobacterales > Rhodobacteraceae > Tabrizicola. The sequence goes on from JAIXSA010000101.1 coordinate 14,406, forward strand.
CGTGTGTTCCATCTCTTCGTCGGCAATCTCGATGTCGCCTCGGCCGAACTGGTCATTCGCATCGGCGAAGGCCCCCTGCAGGACCAAAGTCAGCTCCATGCCCCGGTGGCCGTGGTCCGGCACCGCCTTGCCCGCCGGGATATACAGAAGCCGGGCCGAGGCATCCTTGCCCGTGGGCAGGATCGCCTGCTTCACCCCACCGCCAACATTCCGCCAGCGCACGGCCGAGAGGTCGCCGCCGATGTAGTCGGCCAGCGGGGCTGGGAAGATGCCCGCCGGTTTCAGCGGTTCGGTCCGCGTCGCCTGCGGCAGGCCCTCGATGCGGGCCAGCGCCTTGGACAGCGCATCCTCGCCCATCGCGATCTCGTCCGCCTCTTCCAGAAGCGTGCCGCCCACCGCATCGAAGGACGCAAGCCGCGCCCGGCATTCGTCACACAGCGACACATGTGTCGCCACGACCAGATTGAACGCCTCGGGAAGCTGGCCGGCTGCGTAGCCCATCAAGAGCTGGTCCGAGAGATGGTGGCGTATCGTCATGACCCTACTTCGTCCTTCAACCCATCTGGTGGCGCAACTTGTCCAGCGCCAGCCGAATTCGCGATTTGATCGTCCCCAGGGGAAGCCCCGTCTCGGCGGCAATCTCGCTGTGCGAGAGGTCGCCGTAGAAGGCGCGTTCGATCAACGTCCTCTGCGGCGCAGGCAACGCGGCCAACGCGCGCCCCAGCCGCTCTGTCTCCTGTTGGGCCTCCAGCACCTCGGCCTGATCCGGCTCGGGCTCGGGACCCCAGTCCAACTCCTCCGGTTCGGCCCGGCGCGCCTTGCGCAGCGCGTCGATTCGCCGGTTGCGGGCGATGGTATAGACCCAGGTCGCCACCGAAGCCCGCGCCGGATCGAAAAGATGCGCCTTCTGCCAGAGCGTCGCCATGACGTCCTGCGCGCATTCCTCGGCCAGTGCGGCACCAGCCCCCGATTTCATCAGGAAGGCCTTCACCCGTGGGGCAAAGTGCCGGAAAAGCGCCGCAAAGGCCGCCCTGTCCTGATGGTCACGCACCTTCACCAGAAGGCCGGCCCAGTCCGTCTCATCTTCCGCCTTCGCCAACAACCCGTCCTTCTTCTGGCGCGAACCGACCCGCACCGCCATGCCCGAAGGCAGCGGCGGCAAGGCCTGCTCCGTCATAGCGGTTCTGCTGGCGTCTAGCATCATGTGAGCTTCTACGCCGGCAAGCCGCAGTCGGATCATTTTTCAGCGAAGTGGAGCGGGCGGGCAACTAGTCAAGGGATTGTGTCAACTTCGTTTGACAGTTTTTTCGCGTCTGTCAGGGTAAGGCAAGCTGACAGGAAACTTTCCAGGCGCCTGCTTCGCATGCAAGGGGGCAGGGGTGATCCGATCAAGCCTCCGTTGCGTATCCACATGTAAACCAGACCCAGGGAAATCCTCGTAAATGCCTTTCGAACAGTTCGGTCCCGCCCCCCGCCGCATCGCCGTGATCGGAGGGGGCATTTCAGGGATGGCCGCAGCGCATATGCTGGCCGACCGCAACTCCGTCGTGCTGTTCGAGGCAGAGCCGCGCCTGGGTGGCCACGCCCGCACGGTGATCGCCGGCAAGCGCAAGGATCAGCCGGTGGACACGGGCTTCATCGTCTTCAACCGGGTGAACTATCCGCACCTCGTCCGGCTGTTCGAAAAGCTGGACGTCCCCGTCACAGAAAGCAGCATGTCCTTCGGTGCCTCGATCCGCGGCGGCGCGGTGGAATACGGGCTGGCCTCGATGGACACGATCTTTGCCCAGCGCAAGAATGCCTTCAATCCGCGCTTCCTGCGGATGCTGTCGGACATCCTGCACTTCAACCGCAACGCCGAAGCCGTGGCGAACGACCCGTCCATGACCATCCGTGAGCTTCTGATCCGGCTCGGCACGGGTAGCTATTTCCGCGACCACTACATCACCCCCTTCTCGGGCGCGATCTGGTCCACCCCCACCTCGGGCATCCTGGACTTCCCGGCACAGGCGCTGGTCCGCTTCTTCCGGAACCACGCGCTGATGGATGTCGAGGGCCAGCACCAGTGGTACACGGTGAAGGGTGGTTCGGTGGAATATGTCCGTCGCCTGCAATCCGCGATGACCGCCCAGGGCGTCGACATCCGCATCGGAACGTCCGTCGCCAGCGTCCGGCGTGAGGCTGGGTCGGTCTTCGTCCGGGCCCAGGGCGGCGAGGCCGAACTCTTCGATGACGTGATCTTCGCCACCCATTCCGACATCACGCTGAAGCTTCTGGCCGACGGCACGCCCGAGGAAACCGGCGCGCTGGCCGCGATCCGCTATCAGCCGAACGAGGCCGTGCTGCACTCGGACGCCAGCTTGATGCCCAAATCGCGCAAGGTCTGGTCCTCCTGGTCCTATGTCGAGCCGAAGACCGGGCCGGGGGAACGGATCGACCTGACCTACTGGATGAACTCGCTGCAGCCGATCCCCCAGGACGACCCGCTGTTCGTCACCCTGAACACCACGCGCCCGATCCGGGAGGAGCTGATCCACGACGTCAAGACCTTCCACCACCCGGTCTTCGACGTCGCCGCCTTCGCCGCGCAGGACCGCATCCGGGCGATGAACGGCGCGCGCAACACCTGGTTCTGTGGCGCCTGGATGCGCAACGGGTTCCACGAGGACGGCTTCGCCTCTGCGGTGGACGTGGTGCAGGCGATGGCGGAACGGCACGCCTTCCGGCTGGTCGCGTGATGCAGGTCCAGCGGATCCCGGCCGAGACGTTCCACGGTCGCAAGGGCGCGGTGAAGAACGCCTTCCGCTATTCTGTCGACTACCTGCTGCTGGACCCGGCAAAGGCGAAGGGCCCCGCGCTTTTTGCGCGCAACCGGGGCAACCTGATGAGCGTCCATGACGCCGACCACGGCGGCGCGCCCGGCCAGGGCACGGGTGTTCAATGGGCGCGCGAGGTGCTGACCCAGCACAATCTCGCCGCCGACCGCATCCTCCTTCTCGCCCAGCCGCGCCTGCTTGGGCATGTGTTCAACCCGGTTTCCTTCTGGCTGTCCTACGACCACCTCGGCCACCTGCGCGCCGTGATCGCCGAGGTGACGAACACCTACGGCGACCGCCATTCCTACCTCTGCCACCACGAGGACCGCGCGCCGATCACGCGTGAGGACACGATCCAGGCGCAGAAGATCTTCCATGTCTCGCCCTTCCAGCCCGTGGCCGGGACCTACACCTTCCGCTTCGACATCCGCCCCGACCGGATCGGCATCTGGATCGACTACACCACCCCCGGCGGCGGCCTCTTCACCAACCTGATCGGCCCGCGCCAACCCCTGACGAACATGGGCATCCTCGCCTCCGCCCTCCGCCGACCCTTCGGCTCGCGCCGGGTACTCGCGCTGATTCACTGGCAGGCGCTGAAGCTGTGGGCGAAGAAGGTAAAGTTTCACGGCCGCCCCACGCCCCCCGCCGAAGACATCTCGCGCTGATGCGCACGCTCTCCAGCTTTCATCTTTGCCGAAATATCCCCGCCGGAGGCTCTGCCCGCCCCACCGGGACCACACAGGTCTTCATACTGGCGCAAATATCCTCGCCGAAGGCCGCCGAGCGGTTCTGCGCCCTTCACGCAGAACCACGAGACAAAGAGTCTTCGCGCCGCAAGGCGCTCAACTAGATTGCCGCCGATGACCAACCGCCTTCCCGCCTGGTCGCTTTTCGCCGCCCTGATCGCAATGGCGGGGCTGCCTATCTACATCCACGCGCCGAAGTTCTATGTCGACAGCTACGGCACCAGCCTCACCGCGATGGGCCTGACCCTTGCCGCGCTGCGCCTGATCGACGTGGTGCAGGACCCCCTGCTCGGCTGGCTGGCCGAATCCACCCGCCCCCAGCGCCGCCTGACCATCGCCATCGCCACCACGCTGATGTCCGCTTCCCTCTACGCCCTTTTCGCGGTCACGCCCCCCATCGCGCCGCTCCTGTGGTTCGCGGCCACGTTGACCGTCCTCTTCTCCGCCTTCTCCTACCTCACGATCTGCTTTTACGCCGAAGGCGTGACCAAGGCGGCCACGCTCGGCCCGCAGGGCCACATCCGTCTGGCCGGCTGGCGCGAGGGCGGATCACTTCTTGGCGTCTGTCTCGCTGCCACAGCGCCGGTCGCCTTGGCGGTCGTCAGCAGCCAGCCCTTCACCGCCTTTGCCCTGATCTTCGCCGCCGTGGCCGTGCTGGCCACCCTGGCCATGCACCGCGAATGGCTGGGCACGCCGGCCGAACCCACGCCCAACCCGCTCGACCTCTTCCGCCCCGTCCTCGCCGATCCCCTGTCCCGCCGCCTTCTCCTGATCGCGCTACTAAACGCGTCCCCTGTTGCGGTCACTTCCACCCTGTTCCTCTTCTTCGTCGAAAGCCGGCTTCAGCTTCCCGGCTGGGAAGGCCCGCTCCTCCTCCTGTTCTTCCTCGCCGCCGCCGCCTCCACGCCGGTCTGGAGCCTTCTCGCCCGCCGCCACGGCCCCCGCCGCGTGCTTCTTTCCGCGATGACGCTTGCCATCCTAAGCTTTCTCTGGACCCTCACCTTGGGAAGCGGGGACCTGACCGCCTTCGCCCTGATCTGCGCGGCATCGGGGGCAGCACTTGGGGCCGATCTCACCCTCCTGCCCGCGATCTTCGCCCAGCGGCTTGCGCAGACCGGGACGCCCGAGGCCGCTGCCTTCGGTCTGTGGTCCTTCGTGTCCAAGCTTTCCCTTGCATTGGCAGCCTTGACCATCCTGCCCGCCCTGCAGGCCGCAGGCTTCCAGACGGGTACTCAGAACCCGGAGTCCGCGCTGCAAAGCCTTACATTGATCTACGCGGGCCTGCCTTGCGTATTGAAGCTGACCGCCATCGCACTTCTCGCCCGGACAGAGCTGACCATGCCCCCGAAGGACCCCGCATGATGACCCCGATCCTCTCTGCTATCGCCGGCGCGCTGGTGGTCCTTGCCCTTGCCGCGCTGCGCAGCCGCTTTGCCTCGTTCCAGGCCCAGGACCCGGCCGACTACCGCGGGAAAGGGCCGGAGTTCGACCTCCGCCGCCACCTGTCTGGCCCCCTCACCTGCGAAGGGGTGATCTTCGGTCCCACCGGGCGCGTCACCTCGCGCTTCGTGGCCGACATGACCGGTACATGGGAGGGCACCACCGGAACCCTGGCCGAGGTCTTCCGCTATGACAGCGGGAGCGTTCAGCACCGCGCCTGGACGCTGGCGCTTGGGCCAGAGGGTCGCATCACCGCCACCGCCGCCGACGTCGAGGGCAAAGGCACAGGCCGCGTCGAAGGTCCCGGCGTGCTTCTGCGCTACCGCATACGCCTGACGCCCGAGGCCGGGGGCCATGTGCTTGACGTGACGGACTGGATGTACCTGCTGGAAAACGGCGCAATCATGAACCGGTCGCAGTTCCGCAAGTTCGGGATCAAGGTTGCAGAACTGGTGGCCACGATCCGCCCCGCCGAAGCCCAGGCCCGCCAACTGGCCGCCGCGGAATGAGGGATTTCAAGGGCAAGCGCTACTGGCTGGTCGGCGCTTCGGAAGGTCTGGGCCTTGCACTGGCGCAGAAGCTTAGCGCTGCCGGGGCCGAGGTGATCCTTTCCGCCCGCACGCGCGACGCGCTGGAAAAAGCCGCCGCCACCCTGCCAGGTCCCGCGACGATCCTGCCCCTCGACGTCAGCTCCAGTGAAAGCGTCGCCGCCGCCGCCGCGCAGTTGCCCGATCTGGACGGGATGGTGTTCCTTGCTGGCGTCTACTGGCCGATGCGAGCGCAGGACTGGGACGCCAAGGCGGCCGAGGCGATGGCCGACATCAATTTCACCGGCCTTGTCCGCGTGCTGGGGGTTGCCCTGCCGCCGATGACCGCCCGCGACCGGGGGCATGTGGTGATCACCGGCTCGCTCTCGGGTTTCCGCGGTCTGCCCGGTGCCATCGGCTATGCCGCCGCCAAGGCCGGGACGATGGTGCTGGCCGAATCGCTTTATGCCGACCTTCGCAAGACCGGCGTCACCGTCCAGCTTGCCAACCCCGGCTTCATCCGCACCCGGCTGACGGCGAAGAACGATTTCACCATGCCGTTCATCATGGAACCCGAAGCCGCAGCCGAGATCATGTTCCGCCACATGCAAGGCGGCCGCTTCAAGATCAGCTTCCCGACGGTGTTCAGCTGGCTTTTCCGTGGCGGCAATTTCCTGCCCGATGCGCTGTACTACCGGCTCTTCCCGCCGAAATGATACACGGGCGCAGAGTGGCGATGCCGCTCACCCTGCGCCCGCCATACCGCGCCACTCCTGCCCCCAGACCAGCAGCGGCGCAGCAAGACAAGGTCCGTCAGCCGTGCTTGACCATCACGTGGCGGACCACCGTGTAGTCCTCCAGCGCATAGGCCGACATGTCCTTGCCGTAACCGGATTGCTTCAACCCGCCGTGCGGCATCTCGTTGGTCAGCATGAAGTGGGTGTTGATCCAGGTGCAGCCGTAACGCAGCCGCGCAGCCGTCGCCATCGCCCGGCCCACGTCCCTCGTCCAGACCGAGGACGCGAGCCCGTAGTCACTGTCGTTGGCCCAGGTCACCGCCTCGTCCACGTCGCTGAACGGCGTGATGGACACCACCGGGCCAAAGACTTCGCGCCGGACGATCTCGTCATCCTGCTTGGCCCCAGCGATGACGGTCGGGCGGTAGTAAAAGCCCTGATCCATCGCCTCGCCGCCCGTGGTGATCTGCACGTGGTTAAGGTCACGTGCGCGGTTGACGAAGCTGGCAACGCGGTCGCGCTGGCGCTGGCTGATCAGCGGGCCGATCTCGTTCGTGGTGTCGTCCTCGGCGCCCAAGGTGATCGACGCCGCCGCCGAGGTGAGGTCCGCGACAAGGTTGTCGTAGACCTTCCTGCCCGCATAGACGCGGCAGGCAGCGGTGCAGTCCTGCCCGGCGTTGTAGAAGCTGAAGGCCCGCAGCCCTTCGACCACAGCGCCCACGTCGGCGTCGTCGAAGACCACGACGGGGGCCTTGCCGCCCAGTTCCAGATGCGTGCGCTTCACCGTCTTGGCGGCGGCATCCAGCATCTTCTTCCCCGTCGCCACGTCGCCGGTGAGGCTGATCATGTCCACCTGCGGGTGGTTGATCAGGTAGCTTCCCACCGTCTGGCCGCGCCCCGCGATGACGTTGACCACGCCCTCGGGCAGCACATCCGCCAGGATCTGCGCCAGTTTCAGCGCGGTCAGCGGGGTCTGCTCTGACGGCTTGAAGACCACCGTATTGCCGCCGCCGATGGCGGGGCCAAGCTTCCAGGCCATCATCATCAGCGGATAGTTCCACGGCGCGATCGAGGCGATGACGCCCACGGGATCACGGCGGATCATGCTGGTATGGCCGGCCAAGTATTCGCCCGCCACAGCGCCATGCTGGCAGCGGACGGCCCCCGCGAAGAAGCGGTAGCAATCGACGATGGCGGGGATTTCGTCATTGCGGGCTGCGTTGATCGGCTTGCCGCAGTTCAGCGCCTCGAGCGCGGCGAAGCTGTCGGCTTCGGCCTCGACCCGGTCGGCGATCCGCAGCAGGGCGGCAGAGCGTTCGGCGGGGGTGGTGCGGCTCCAGCCATCAAACGCCTTGCGGGCGGCGGCGACGGCGCGGTCGACCTGCGCGGTCGAGGCTTCGGGTACTTCGAGGATCAGGCCACCGGTGCGCGGGTTCAGGATGTGTTCGCGCGCTTCTTGCCCGATCTCGAAGCTGGAGCCGATCAGAAGCTGGGTGTCGATGGTCATATGTGCGCTGTCCATGGGGACCTCCCTTTGGTCATTTGCCCGATCCGGCGGTGTCTGATCCGCCACGGGTGAGGTAATAGGCGATGAGGATGGGGATGAAGGTGGCGGCAAAGACCACGATGGCCACGACGTTGGTCACGGGGCGTTGGCGCGGGCGCACCAGTTCTTGCAGCATCCAAATGGGCAGGGTGCTTTGCTGGCCCGCGGTGAAGGTGGTGACGATCACCTCGTCAAACGACAGGGCAAAGGCCAGCATGCCGCCTGCCAGCAATGCGGTGCCGAGGTTGGGCAGCAGGACATAGCGGAAGGTTTGAAAGCTGTTAGCGCCAAGGTCGGCCGATGCCTCGAGTATCCCGCCCGATAGGCGGCGGAAGCGGGCGACCGCGTTGTTGTAGACGATGACGATGCAAAAGGTGGCGTGGCCAAGGATGATGGTCCATGTCGAGAAGGGTATGTCCATGATCGAGAAAGCCGAGCGCAGGGACATGCCGGTGATGACCCCCGGCAGGGCGATGGGCAGGATGATGAGCAGGC
>JAIXSA010000160.1 GCA_027484915.1 Paracoccaceae bacterium
GACCGATGTCCGCGCGCTGCGCCAATGGCACGACCGAGGCGGTGTGGCTGACCAATGCACCAGGCAACCATACCACCCCGACCAGCACGACCGCGGCCGTCGTCCCGGCCAGAAGGACACCCCGCAGGCGACCGGGCTTGGCGGTGGCCGCCTGTACGGCGTGCTGCACCGCACCAAGGGCCGCGATCATGTCTGGATCGGTGAGTTCGAGGCTTTCGCTGGCATCCGGGCCGGGGGCGAAGATGGGTGGATCCTCGCCCTTGTTCATCCTCTCGACGGCAGGAAGCGACCAATGCGAAATCGCCGTGCCGCTTTTCGGGTCCGACAGGACGAGCGTTGCGTCGCCCAAGCGGACCAGCACCTCACGACGTTGGTCCTGCGGCGTTTCGCGCCACAGGCCACCGCATTCCAGCCGTTGATACTTTCTTAGCGCCGTCATCGGCTGAAATGGTCTCTGCCTGTTTTGCCGCCAGCTTATCCGGCCCCGGCGGCGGCGACAATCACCGATCCCGGCAGTGCACCCAGACGCACGCAAGCGACCGGGAATTGTCGCGAGGGGTCGCGTTCAAGCTGGCGCGGGGGGGCAATGTCGGGTCCTGTCGGGAAAACGACAGCCGGACGAGCAGATGACCGAAACTCCGAACCGAACCCTGGCCGCTTTTGGCGCTGTGCTGATCTATGCCAGCGTGATCGCCTTCACTGACAACTATGTCCGGGTGATCGCCCAGGATGCAGGGCTGTGGCAGTTCCATGCGACGCGCACGGCGATGGCCTTCGTGCTTCTGGCGCTAGCGGCGGTGCCGTTGGGGCTGAAGCTTTGGCCTAAGCGGCCAAAAGCGGTGCTGGCCCGATCTGCGATCCACGGTGCGGCGATGGTGATCTATTTCGGCGCGCTGGCCTTTCTGCCCGTGGCGCAAGTGGCCGCGGGCCTTTTCACCGCGCCGATCTTCGTGCTGTTGATCCAGCGCTTTGCCTACGGACGCCCGATCCTGGGGTTGCAGATTCTGGCCGTGGTGGTGGGCTTCGCGGGCGTCGTCCTTGTGCTGGGACCCGAGGCTCTGTCCGGGGCGACTTTTGCGGCCCTTCTGCCTGTGATCTCGGGCGCGCTTTACGCAATGGGCAACATCGCCACGCGGGAATGGTGCGAAGGCGAGACGCCCGAGACGATCCTTGCGGGGTTCTTCGGGATGCTGGGGGTGATCGGGATCGTGGGGATGGCCGTTCTCTGGCTGGTGCCGCTGCCGGTGCCTGAGGGACCGGAGGGCTTTCTGCAACGCGGGCCGGTCTGGCCGACGGGCGAGTTCATGTGGTGGACCTTCGTCCAGGCGGCGGGGTCGCTTCTGGGTGTGGGGATGATTGTGAAAGCCTACCAGATTGCCGAAGCCTCGCGCGTTTCGGTGTTCGAATACGTGATCCTGCCCGCCTCGGCCGCCTGGGGCTTTTTCCTTTGGGGCGAGACGTTGAGCTGGCTCGCAGTGGCAGGAATGGCTCTGATCGTTCTCGCGGGAATGCTGATCGCGCGCGCGCCGCAGCCTCAATCACCCATCGCGGCGCGCCAGTGACGGCGGCAGAGGCTGACGTAGGTCTCATTCCCGCCGATCACCACTTGCTCACCGTCCCTCAGTGCGCGACCGTCAGGGCCGCGGCGGATGACCATCGTCGCCTTCTTTCCGCAGTGGCAGATCGTGCGGACCTCGCGCATTTCGTCGGCCCAGGCCAGAAGGGCGGCCGAACCGGGGAAAAGGTTGCCCTGAAAATCGACGCGGAGCCCGTAACACATGACCGGCACGCCAAGGTCATCGACGGCGCGGGCCAGTTGCCACACCTGCGGCTTGGACAGAAACTGCGCCTCGTCGATGAAGACGCAGGCCACGGGACCTTGCGCGAAGCGGGCCTTCAGCTTTTCGAACAAATCCTCATCGGGGGCGAAGGTATCGGCAGGCTCGCCAATGCCTATGCGGCTGGCGATGCGGCCCTCTCCGGCACGGTTGTCGAATTGCGCGGTGATCAAGTAGGTCTGCATTCCGCCTTCGCGATAGTTGTGCGAGGCTTGCAGGAGCGAGGTCGATTTCCCCGCATTCATGGTCGAATAGTGGAAGTAGAGCTTGGCCATGACGCGATCCCCTAGCCGATCACCGGGCCGCGCTGCAAGCCTGTTGGCGGGCAGACACGACCCGGCTTACCGGGGAACCGTTCACCGGGCGGGACCACAGGCCCAAACCATTCACTCATGCACTGCCGCGGACAGGTCCGCGGATAGAAGAACGCGGGCCCGCCGCGTTTCGTCGGCGTTGCCGTCACCCGCAAGGATGATGCGGCGGACCCCACACCTGCCGATGCTGGGGACATCGGTCACTCATTAACATTCCGGATGGTCCGGAACTGCTTTATCCATGACAAATGGTTGTCGCCCGATTAATGGGAAAAAATCTTCGGGGTTCCCCGAGGGTTCCCGGGTATTGAACTGGGCAGGACAGTGGAGTTGGTGATGTCGGTTGCGTCCTATTTGAAGAAGCACAGCGAAGCCTTGGTGAAGGACGTAGGCATCGAGGCGGCTTGCGAGATCACGGGGAAGTCGAAGGCTACGCTCGGGCGCTACTATTCAGACAACGACGAGCACGAAGACCGTTTCATGCCCCTTGACGTCGTGGCGGCGCTGGAGGCTTCCAGCCGGTTTCCGCATGTCACGGCGGCGCTGGCAGACCTGCGCGGGATCACGCTGTCCTATGACGGCGAGAAGCGGAACGCGACCTCGTCCGGGGTGAACCAGGACGTGGTCGCGTTGGCGCAGCGGTTCGGGATGCTGATGGCGGAATACAATCAGGCCATCGGGGACGGCAAGATTTCCGTCAACGAGGCCAAGCGGCTTCTGCGCGAGACGCTGGCGATCCAGCAGGTGCTGCTGGAGATGAAGCTGAACCTGGAAGAAGAGGCGGGGTGAGGGGGTCGGACCAACCGACCCCGCCAATCCCCTGCTAGCGCGCGTCGCGGCGCGGGGCGAAGGTGCCGCCCTGCGGTTTTGCGGGACGCTGGCCCGTCGGTTTGCCCTGACCGCCCGGACGACCCTGACCTGCAGGCTTGGCCGACCCGCCGGGGCGCTGGCCTTGCGGCTTGGCCGTCAGCTTCTGTCCTTGCCGTCCGCCGTTGCCGGGGCGCTGGCCACGGTTCTGTCCAGGCTTCGGTGCTGCGGCCACGATATCCGCAGCCCAGGGCGCGCCACCCACGACGGGAAGCGGGGCCTTCAGCATCTTTTCGATCGCCTGCAGCTCTCCCATCTCGGCCGGGGCGCAGAAGCTGATCGAGGACCCGTTGGCCCCCGCCCGCGCGGTGCGGCCGATGCGGTGGACATAGTTTTCCGGCACGTTCGGCAGGTCGAAGTTGTAGACGTGGCGCACGGTCGGGATGTCGATCCCGCGCGCGGCGACGTCGGTGGCGACCAGAACGTCAAGCTCGCCATTGCGGAACTCGGTCAGGGTGCGGTCGCGCTGGTTCTGGCTTTTGTTGCCGTGGATCGAGCCGACCTTGAAGCCCCAGACCGCCAGAAGCTTCGAGAGCTTTTCCGAGCCGTGCTTGGTGCGACCGAAGACCAGAGCCTGCTCGCCCGGGTGTTTCTTGAGGTACTCTTCCAGCACGCGGGCCTTGTCGCCGTTCGGGATGAAGTGGACGCCCTGGCTGATCCGTTCGACCGGCTTGCCGGGGGGGGCGACCTGGACCTTGATCGGATCGCGCAGGTAGGTGTCGGCGATTTCCGAGATGTCCTTGGGCATCGTGGCGCTGAACAGAAGCGTCTGGCGCTTCAGCGGAATGTGCTTGGCGATCTTCCGCAGGGAATGGATGAACCCCATGTCCAGCATGTGGTCGGCTTCGTCCAGAACCAGATAGCCGCACTTTTCAAGGCTGACGTCACCGCGTTCCAGAAGGTCGATCAGGCGGCCCGGTGTCGCCACCAGCACGTCCGTGCCCTTGGACAACGCCTGGGCCTGTTTGAACAGCGAGGCACCACCGACGACCATCGTGATCTTGACGGCAGTGCCCTTGGTGAAGACCTCGAAGTTGTCCTTGATCTGGCCGATCAGCTCACGCGTTGGCGCAAGGATCAGCGCGCGGACGTTCTTCGGCCCCGGCGGGTGGCCGAGGTCCAGAAGCCGGTGGAGGAGCGGCAGGCCGAAGGCGGCGGTCTTGCCGGTGCCGGTCTGGGCAAGGCCCATCAGGTCGCGGCCCTGCATGATGTGCGGGATGGCCTGCGCCTGGATCGGCGTCGGCGTCTTCAGCGTGGTCTTTTCCAGCGCCTTAAGGATTTTCGGCGAAAGGCCGAGGTCGGCAAAAGTGGTCATGGGAATCCCATTCGTTCAGAGGGCCTGCGACCCTCGTCCCGAGCTGATGCCCGTGACCGTGCCGCAAGCGGCGCCCCTGCGTGACTAATGGGAACCAGAGTATCCGGGCCTTTCGGTGCTCACGCGGCACGGGCTTCGGATCTGGGGGACATGGGGGCATTCGGGAGGGAAGTCAAGCCAAAGCGGTTGCAAGACCGGGCTGGACCTTGTTTGGCGGCAGGCGTATGACTTCGCGCGTCTGCGTACAGAGTCTTCCCCACCCTTCGACAGCCGGGCTGACATGCGGGCTGTGAGGGAAGAAGTTTCCTCTGATCAACCACTTATCCGGAAGCCATCACGTCATGCCGAAAGTTCATCGTATTGCTGCCCTCTGTGTCATGGCTGGTGCCGTCGCATGGATTGCGACTGGCGAGTTCTCCTCGGTGGGCAGTGCCCAGACAGCCGAGGGTAAGGAATCCCCGACACCAGAGGTCTCTGCGGCAGAAAACGCTCCGCTGATCCGGACGGTTTCGGCGGTCGAACCCGTGTTCATCGACCACGCCCGCGCCATCCGCCTTTCCGGGATAACCGAGGCAGACAAGCGCGTCGATCTTGCGGCGCGGGCCGACGGGGTGATCGCCTCTCTGGCCATGACCAAGGGCGGAATGGTCGGTGCCGGGTCCGAGGTGATGACGCTTGAAGGCCCTGAAGCCGTGGCCCAGGAAGAGATCGCCCGTATCGCGCTGGACCAGAAGGAGCGGGATCTGGAGGTCGCACAGAAGCTGTTCGAAGGGGGCAGCACCTCGGAGTCGAACCTGACCAACGCGCGGTCGGCCCGTGATGCTGCAGCGGCCGAGCTGGCGCGCGCGCAGGCCACGGCGGACCGGTTGCGCCTGAAAGCGCCCTTCGCGGGCGTGGTGGATACCGTTTCGGTTGAGCTGGGCGAATGGGTGCAGACCGGGACCCCGGTCGCGACGATCCTGTCGCTGGACCCTATCCTTGTGAAGGCTGAAGTCAGCGAAATCGACCTTGCGGCGGTGGCCGTCGGCTCGACTGCCAAGGTGCGGCTGGTCAACGGAACCGAGATGGATGGCACGGTGCGGTTGGTGGCGCGTGAAGCATCGGCCCAGACCCGGACTTTCCCGGTCGAGATTGCCCTGCCCAACCCGCAGATGACGTTGCCTTCGGGCATGACCGCCGAGGTACAGCTTTATGCCGCCCCGGTTCGGGCGGTCGTGGTGCCCCGGTCGATCATCACGCTGTCGGACACGGGCGAACTTGGTCTGCGGGTCGTGGGCAAGGACAACGTGGCGCAGTTCGCAGCCGTGCAGATCATCGACGACACGCCCGACGGGCTGGTCGTGACGGGCGTGCCCGAGGGGGTGCGCATCATCACCGCCGGGCAGGACCTGGTCCGCGACGGCGAGACGGTCGAGGTTGTTGCCGGGGTTGGCCAATGAAGATCGTCGAAACCGCCATTGCCAATGCACGGCTGACGATCTCGGTCCTGCTGTTCCTCATGCTTGCGGGGACGATGGCCTATGTCTCGATCCCCAAGGAAGCCGAGCCGGATATCCAGATCCCGATCCTTTACGTCTCGATGCACTATTCGGGCATTTCGCCCGAGGACAGCGAGCGGCTTTTGCTGCGGCCGATGGAAACCTCGCTGAAATCGATCACCGGGATCAAGAAGATGACCTCAACCGCCTATCAGGGCGGGGGCAACGTGCTGATCGAATTTCAGGCCGGTGCGGACTTGAAGAAGGCGCTGGACGACGTCCGGAACAAGGTCGACATGGCGCGTCCCGAACTGCCGGACGGTGCCGACGAGCCCACGGTGAACGAGGTCAACCTGTCCGAATTCCCGATCCTGGTCATCACCCTGTCCGGTGACGTACCCGAGCGCGTTCTGGCCAAGGCCGCGCGGGAACTTCGCGACCGTATCGAGGAGCTTCCTCCGGTCCTGAACGCCGAACTGCAGGGCGTCCGGGACGACTTGGTCGAGGTGGTGATCGACCCCGGAAAGCTCGCGACCTATGGCTTGCGCCCGGACATCCTGATCGCGGGCTTTGCCGCAGGCAACCAGCTGGTGGCGGCGGGCTCGCTGGAAGGCGCCGAAGGGCGTTACGCCATCAAGGTGCCGTCTTTGCTGGAGACGATCGAGGATGTGGCGAACCTGCCCGTCGTGTCGACCGGCACTGCCACGGTCCGCGTGCGAGACATCGCCAGCATCCTGCCGACGCTGAAGGAACCCGAGACGGTCACCCGCCTGAACGGCGCGCCGGCCATCGCCATCGAGGTGTCCAAGCGGTCCGGCGCGAACCTTATCGAGACGGTCGACCAGGTGAAGGCCGTCACCGAAGAGTTCAGGGCGCTGCTTCCCGAAGGGACCGAGGTCAGCTTCAGCCAGGACAAGTCCAAGGACATTCGGCAACTGCTGTTCGACCTGCAGAACTCGGTCCTGACGGCGGTGATCCTGGTGTTCATCGTCATCCTTTATGCGCTGTCGGTCCGCGCCTCGATCCTGATCGGCTTGGCGATCCCGGCGTCCTTCCTGATGGGGATGCTGGCACTGTCGCTGTGGGGCTTCACGGTCAACATCGTGGTCCTCTTCTCGCTGATCCTTGCCGTCGGGATGCTGGTCGACGACGCGATCATCGTCACCGAGTATGCCGAGCGGCGTATGTCCGAGGGGATGGAAAAGCGTGAAGCCTTCGCCTTGGCATCGCACAAGATGGCTGGACCGGTCATCGCCGCCACCACGACGCGCATCGCGGCCTTCTCGCCCTTGCTGTTCTGGCCGGGGATCGTCGGCGAGTTCATGAAATACATGCCGATCACGTTGATCGTGACGCTGTCAGCCTCGCTCGTCTATGCGCTGATCTTCGTGCCGACGCTGGGTGCGATCATCGCCAAGCCCTTCAAACACCCTCCCGAGCACAAGGACGGGGCCTACATGTGGGTCGTGGGCAAGGCCGTGCGGCATCCGTGGATCATGCTGACCCTGGCGATCGGGCTTCTTGGCGCTGTGCCCTACGCCTATGTCCAGTACGGCAAGGGCGTGATCTTCTTCCCGGACGTCGAACCGGAATTCGGCCTTCTCTACGTCAAGGCGCGCGGGAACCTGTCGATTGCCGAGAAGGACGCCTTGGTCGCGCAGGCCGAGGAACGCATCCTTGGCTGGCCGGGGATCGAGACGGTCTATACCCGCACCGGCGCGGGCGGTGGCATGGGGAACGAGGTCGACGCCGACGTGATCGGGGTAATCCAATATGAATTCGTCGACTGGCGCGAACGCAAGAACGCGAACGCGATCCTGGCCGACCTGCGTCAGGCGATGGTGGGAATCCCGGGCGTGGATATCCAGGTCTCGGTCCCGCAGGCCGGGCCGCCCACGGGCAAGGCGATCCAGATCCAGCTGTCTGCCGACGATCCGACTTACCTGAACGACGTTGCGCAGCGGGTGGCCGAGCAGCTTGCCAAGGTGCCCGATGTCATCGACATCTCGAACGGACTGCCGCCGCCGGGCGTGGACTGGGAGCTGCAGGTCGACCGCGCCGCTGCCTCGCGCTATGGCATCGCGCCGTCCACCGTGGGGGCGATGGTGCAGTTGGTGACCGGGGGCCTTAAGCTTTCGGACTACCGGCCCGCAGGGGCCGATGACGCTGTGGACATCGTCCTGCGCCTGCCGGCGGATCAGCGGACGATCTCGGCGCTGGACCAACTGCGCATCCAGACGGCCGAGGGGTCGGTCCCGATCTCGAACTTCGTCACCCGCAAGCCCGCGCCCACCACGGGCACCCTGACGCGGCTGGATGGCGCGCGGACGGTGACCGTCCAGGCGGGCATCCGTGAAGGCGTGCAGCCCGACAAGATCTATGCCCAGGTTACCGCAGCGATGGAGGCAGCGAACCTTGACCAGTACGGCATCCGCTGGAAGCTGGCGGGTGAGGATGCCGAGCAGGCCGAGGCCGGGGCGTTCCTTTCCAAGGCCTTCGCGGCGGCGATCTTCCTGATCTTCATCGTCCTTCTGGCACAGTTCAACAACTTCACTTCGGTCTGGCTGGTGCTGTCAGCCGTCGTGATGTCCACGATCGGCGTGCTTCTGGGCCTGATGATCATGGCGCAGCCCTTCACGATGGTGATGACCGGGATCGGCATCATCGCGCTGGCAGGGGTCGTGGTGAACAACAACATCGTGCTGATCGACACCTACGACACCTTGCGACGTGAGGGGCGACCGAAGATCCAGGCGATCCTGCAGACCTGCCGCGAACGCGCGCGCCCCGTGGTCCTGACAGCGCTTACGGCGATCCTTGGCGTCCTGCCCATCGCTTTCGGTCTGAACATGGAGCTTCTGAATCACGAGGTCACGATCGGCGCGCCATCGACCCAGTGGTGGATCGCGCTGTCCTCGGCCATCGTCTATGGGCTTGCCTTCGCCACCGTGCTGACGCTGATCATCATTCCGTCAATGCTGATGCTGGTGACGCGGGACGACAACCCGAAGCCCTGGTTCTGGCAGCGTCAGAAGCGGCGTGAGTGGTATACCCGCTTCCGGCCGGCAAAGCCGCGCGGGCGGGCCCAGCCGGCAGAGTAGGTCAGGACATCGCTGTCGGTCAGGCAATCCAGACGCTTGTTTGGCTTCTGGAACCCTGCGGCGTCACGCTGGGACTTGCTGCGCAGCGGGATCCCCAAGCGGCGATCGGCAGGTTCACCACGGCGGGCTATCCTGTCGTGATCTGCGCGCGGGTGGCAACAGGGGGGCCGCCCGAATAACGTCGGCGCCTGGGCGCGGGACCTGACGCAGGCGAAGCCCGCCATCAGGTCGAAGGCACCGTCATCCCTGGTCGAACGTCTGCTTAACCCGAGTTGGTTTCGCCATCCAGAAGGGCAGTCGTCGACCCTTCGTAGCACACGCCTTCTGCCGTCACGTAGCGGACTGTCACAATATCGCCTACGTCGAATACACTGAAGTCACCATTAGCATCGGTGTAGGACTGAAAGAGATTCCCCCATGGAACACCCCGTACAGTCAGAGAAGCATAAGTCCAATTTCGGGTGCTTTGGTTTACTGTGAGAGAGAATTCCTGGTTCTCGACAAGACCCGGTGGCATTGGGTCCAGCACCAGCACGTCTTGCGGCGCAAAATTGTTAATGTTCGCTGTGGCACTGACTTGTAACGGCAAACAAGACTGTGCTGCTCGCGCCAAAACACGTTCAGGCAGGAACGCCGGGCGGGTCATGACGTCAGCAAGCAGGTCTTTCCGCGTGACAGACGACATGGCATCCAATGGGATGTCAGTGCCCGCACTTGCGGCACCGCCAAGGCCCATTGTCCAGTTGATCGCAAGGCGCGTGTCGTCGGTGATCCCGTGCTTGCCCTGGATTTCCTTGAAGCTGATCGACAGCGAACTGTTTCGCATGGTGGCATTGGACAGGTCGTAGGTCAGGCCCAGCCCAAAGGTATTCTCGGTTTCGGCCGATTTCGCGGCATAGTTCAGCGACAGCGTATCCGAGACCTGCAACGATCCGATGGCTTGCAGCGTGAACCCTTCGTCAATGTCACCACCCTCCCACTCGGCGCGCTCATAGCCCACGCCAAGGCGAAGATCGGCGCCCTCGGACGGCTTGAGCGTCGTCACGGCCTGCAGGCCCGTCAGATCACCAGTTTCGATAGAGTCCGCGTCCCCAGATGCATCCGTTCGATAGGCATTGATCTCATACCCGCGGATTGGCCCCGCATCGTAATGGCCCTTCAAGCTTAGACCATATTCGAATTGTTGAACGTCTTCGCGACCCTCACCCGGCGTGAATTCCTCGCTTTCTTTCAGAAGACCGAAAGAGCCGACGACGCGGGTGTTTGCATTCAATTGAAGACCTGCATTCGCAAGGTATTCCTCACGGTGCTGGCCGTAGTCGATGATCACGCCAAGGGCGACAGTCTCGCTGAGGTATCCACCAACTGTTGTCCGCACGCCAAAACCGAACAGCTCGCTGTAGGAGGGTGCGACCTGCCACTGTATAGCTTCAGACCCACCTGCCGCGTTCATCGACGACAGGATGGTTTGAACGGAGAGGTCCAGATTTTCCGCCTGCACTGAACAGGTCAGTGCAACGATGCTTGCGCCGGACAACAGTGCAAAAGACGTCTTCATTGGTTCTCTCACCCACTCCTAAAACGAACCAGACGCTAGCGAGGCTGATTAATTGGTCAAGGCCCGTTTCCTTCGATATTGATGGATGTGTTGCTGCAATAGCACGATAGGGCTATAGATCAACGACCGAACGCCGTGTGTCATGGACCAAGATATCTTTAGTATATTGATATTGTCCTTAAGATAATTCGAAATCATCAGAGTGACCTCCGGCTTGCCCTCGTTCATGACATTAGGTCTTGGGCTAGGTAGCGTCGGTTTCAGATCTGGCGACCGCGCCTGGGGCAGAGCCATCGGATTGCCCGAGCGCCAAGCGCACTACGCCCTGTGCTGACTTGCGGCTTTTCTGATGCTGATCCCACTGCGGGACGCTGATCTTCATCAGAAACGCTGGCATGTAGATCCGCACTGAAAGGGGGCATTGAACGACTTGCAGTCATTGGCGAGACAATCGTCGCTGAGAGCCTGGCTGCGTCTCATCGCGGTCGATGTCGATGTATGGCGTCGAATAATGAAGGCAGACCAAGTAACTATTTCAAAGAAAACCCCGTCTGATTAATATAGCAAACTTTAATTAATCACGGCGCTTGAATTTCAAAAAAATAAGGGAGAAAATTGCAGCCGCCAAGATCGCCCAGATGAAAATCCAGACCGCAAGCATCATGCGATCACCGCGCGCGTACGAGATTGCGGTCACCCTGACTAATTTAACTATCGGAAGCGCGATTAGCTCGATAAACTCCGTTTTCGACGACATCTTTCAGGTATACCCACGATTGTCACCATTGCCGCTTCTGTATAAATGAATGTGTGGCAAAAGCAATAATTAAGATGTTCGCAGACAGATGCCAGTCATTTGGGCTCTTCGGTTGCCCGTCGCGTTCGGGTCGCAGGAAGTTCAACACGAACGCTGAACGAAAGATCAGAGGTGCTGGTGGTTCGTTGCGGACGTGCAGTCATTAACGACTCATTCTTCGCTGAATACGAGCCATCGCTATATCGCAGTCCAGCCGACGCGAAGCGTAACATCACGCCTAAAGTGCGGCTAGGCTGGCAACCAAAATCTAATTTCAGCAATCTTCGCCAAGATTGGACAGTCGGCGCGCAAACTCTTAGAACGAAGACATTCTATTGAAACATTTCGTCAAGTTGCTCTTGCGTGCGGGTGCCAGATTCATACTCTATCTTTGCTTCCCTGATAACATAGGAAAGGTATGCCTGCAGTAGCAGGGCGCTATCGATTGAAAAATTCACACCCTCCTGAAAGGCGCCTTTGTTCTGTTGAAGTCGGCCTCCCGTTGAGCCGTCTTCATAAATCATGAATACCACCTCGGTGGATGTCTTGCCTTTCTGGCCCTTTTTCCGTTCTGCCGGACATTGTTCAATTGGAAAACATGTCACCCGCTTGGTATAGTTCTCTCGAATTTTCTTGTCATGGGCTATCACGGAGTTCTTGTGGAGTTTAAACAAAGCATTCTGCGTATCCTCAAGTTGTTGAAGATTCATTGCTATTAGGCTTCGCGTTGTGTCATTTTCAGCATTTGGATCAATGAGGCGAAAATGAAACATCAAGTCCCCAACATCGGTCACTTTAGGCTCAACCCAGAATTCGCCAGTCTCGTTTGTTCCAGGAATATAGTACGGCACCTTTGGATACAGCTGAGAAGCTTTTCTTGAGGTCAAATATAGGTCTCTATCATTTGGCTCTATTGATGTAAGGTAGTTACTGAAGGCCACATCAATTTCGCTGTATTCGGTTTTCAGGGATTCAATCCGCTGAGTTATCGCTGTTACAGTGTACTGAATTGTGGACTTTTCTTCTTCGTCCGCCGAAGCCTCGCTTGCCTTCTGCTCATCCAGGACCCGCGTCAGGATTTCGATCTGTGCTGCAAGGTCACCTATTTTATCATTAAGTTGCGCTGCGTTTTCACTTGAAATCTTAGCAGATGAATTGACAGCCGACGTCATTTCCTCAACGGCTTCGGTAGCTTCGCTGATCTCTGATTGAACAGATTGGGTGGCTTCTGTATTCTCTTTGATGGATGCGCTAAGTTGGTTATTGGATCTTGTATTTTCCATAATTGCGCCATCGGTTTCTGCTTCTTGTTCGGCGTAAACCCAACTTGGAAGAAGAATTGGCGCGCCAGAAAGCTGATACGCCGAAATGGCATCAATTTGACGTTCTGCAATACAGTCGATATCGCTCTTGCACGCCATCCTCAACTTGAGAAGCGGCTTTCCAACAGCCTCAGCGTATGCGCGACCTTTTGTTGACTTCAGGAACTTATATCCCGCAGCCACCAGGTTATCCAGCTCGGCCAAATAGGAGTTCGAGCAGATCGCGTATTCATCAGGCAATGATGCCTTACTGCAATCAAAGCTGGGACGTAATCCTTCTTGGGCATACGAAGCGCCAGTCAGCAGACAATACGCAATGGCAAAACTATGGGTCAGGCTGAGCGTCATGTAGCGCATGCAAGTTGCCGCCCTTCACAATGATGTTTCAACTTTCTCCCATCAAGGCTTGTGCGGGTTCAAGTTAATAAAAGGATTTGATGCTACTCAAAAGTTTATTACCCGGATCTTCTGACGGGGGGTGTTGTCAGTGCGTCAGAGGAGGGGGATCCAGGGCACCAAGCACGTGTTTAGGTCGCTGAGCCGCTGCGGCGCTAGATTAACCCCAACACGTCTTGTCCGGAGTAATGAACAACGCCGCCAACGGACTAAACCATTGACGGCGTTTGTTTATTTGGTGGAGCCAGGGAGGATCGAACTCCCGACCTCTTGAATGCCATTCAAGCGCTCTCCCATCTGAGCTATGACCCCACCGGAGAGAAGCACCGCGCCGTTGCCGCCGCGATGCCGGCTATCTAGGACAGGTCGCCGGGGGGTGCAAGGGAAAAAAACGTCCCCCGAACCCGGCACGTGCCCTCAGACTTCTTCCTCATCGCCGGGGACGTCCGCGAGGTCGTCGAGCGAGACGTTGTCGTCCGCATCGTCTTCCAGCAGATCATCGTCCATCTCGGCATCGTCGGCGACGGCGCCGTCGAGGAGGACGTCTTCGGTCTCCAGATCCTCGACAAGAACGTCGTCGTCCTTTTCGGGTACGGCCCGCGAAATGACCGAGGCGGCCATTTTGCGGCGCACGGATTCGATGTCCACGACCTCGCCCGTGTAGGGGCTGACGATCGGGGATTTGTTCAGGTCATAGAAGCGCTTGCCGGTCGTCGGGCAAATCCGCTTCGTGCCCCATTCTGCCTTGGGCATGGTGATCCCTTTGGATGGTGGGTAAGCAGGAAAGTTGCCGCTTGCCACAGGTTCAGGCGACTGTCAAAGCCTTTTGCGTACCTGTGGAAGTGGCTATGTTCGCAGCAGCTTTCAAGGGGAATTCAATGGCCATCCTGCCAGGCCCTCCGCCGGTCGAGGTGCATCTGAAACGCTCGGCCCGCGCGCGGCGGTTCTCGCTGCGCGTGTCGCGGCTGGACGGGAAGGTGACCCTGTCCATGCCGCTTCGCGCGCGTGAGGGCGAGGCGCTGGCTTTCCTGCGTGGCAACGAGGATTGGCTCCGCCAGACCCTGTCGGCGATGCCAGGTTCGGCCCTGCAGGCGGTGCGCCCAGGGGCTGCGATTCCGGTTGAAGGCGATGATCTGATCCTGACCCCCGCCACGGGCCGCGGAGTTCGGGTCGAGGGGCAGATGCTGCTGGTCCCAGGCAGCGCCGAGACGATGGGCCCTCGCGTGGCGGCCTGGCTGAAGGTGCTGGCGCGCGACCGGCTGGCGGCTGCATCGACCCGCTATGCCGGGCTGGTGGGCCGCAGCTATGCGTCACTGGCGATCCGCGACACGCGCTCGCGCTGGGGGTCCTGCTCGCCCGACGGGCGGCTGATGTATTCCTGGCGGCTGATCATGGCGCCGCCCGCGGTGTTGGATTATGTCGCCGCGCATGAGGTGGCGCATCTGGTCGAGCTGAACCATTCGGCGGCCTATTGGAAGGTCGTTACCGGCATCTGCCCAGACTGGAAGGACCACCGGGCCTGGCTGAAGTCCAACGGCAACACGCTGCACCGGGTGCGCTTTCAGGATTGACCGCTTGGCCCGACGGGTGTTCCACTGCCGACCATGCTGACCCCTCGCCCCCCCGACCCCAACGCTTCGGCGCATGAACGGCTGTACCGGACGCTGCGCCAGCAGGTGATGCATGGCGAGCTGGACCCGGGCCAGTCGCTGACCTTGCGGGGTCTCGGCAAACAGTTCGGTGTCTCGATGACCCCGGCACGCGAGGCGGTTCGGCGGCTGGTGGCGGAGGGGGCGTTGACGTTGTCGTCCTCGGGCCGGATTTCGACGCCGGAACTGACGCCGGAGAGGATCGAGGAGCTGGCGGCGATTCGGGCGCTGCTGGAGCCTGAGATGGCCGCCCGTGCCCTTCCCCGCGCCCACTTCGCGCTAATCGAGCGGCTGACCGCGATCAACCTGATGAACGGCGAGGCGGCGGTCCGGGGGGATGCGGTCACCTATGTCCGGACGAACCTGGAGTTTCACCGGACCCTGTACCTCCGGGCCCAAACTCCGGCGATGCTGGCCATGTGCGAGACGGTCTGGCTGCAGCTGGGACCGACGATGCGGGCGGTCTATGCGCGGGTCAAGCGGAGGGAGCCGCCGACCCACCATCGGATGATCCTGGCGGCCCTGAAAGCGGGGGATGAGCCGGGGTTGCGGCTGGCGGTCCGGACCGACGTTACCCAGGGGCTGCGGCATCTGACGGGATGAGTGCCCACGCGTGGGCATGTTTTCGGGGCGTGGGAAATCAAGGGGTTGGGTGTGAGCGTTAGGGCGTTGGTAACCTTTCCGCCCCTCACGTCGCCAACTGCTGGCGCCGATTTCTTCGAAAACTCCGCTTCCCGCCGGGCACGACATGGTTCATTTGCGCACAGATGATCCCCGCATTTGCGCCTTGGCGCGGAGCGCCTCCCGCCCCATCTTCTGTGGCAACAGCAATTCTAGGAGAGTCCCATGTCCATCCGTCCCGTCATCGAGACCCGCCGCGCCCAGCCCCATATCGAGGGCGCGGGCGTCCATCTGCACCGCGCCTTCGGGTTCCAGGACCCGACCGAGGCGGACCCGTTCCTGCTGTTCGACGATTTCCGAGGCGATCATCCCCGGGATTACTCGGCTGGCTTCCCGTGGCATCCGCACCGGGGCATCGAGACGATAACCTATGTCCTCGCGGGGACGGTTGAGCATGGCGACAGTCTCGGGAACCGCGGCATCCTTGGGCCGGGCTCTTTGCAATTGATGACCGCCGGGCGGGGTATCCTGCACCAGGAGATGCCGAAGGGCGACGCCAAGGGCCAGATGCATGGCTTCCAGCTGTGGGGCAACCTTCCGAAGGCGCTGAAGATGACCGCGCCGCGCTATCAGGATATGCCCGCCGAGGCGCTGCCCGAGCGTCATGAGGATGACGGCACCAGCATTCGCGTGGTGATCGGCGACTATCGCGGGGTGAAAAGCCCGGTGGATGGTATTGCCGCCGACCCGCAGTATCTGGACGTCTATGTCCCGGCGGGAAAGCGGAAGACCTTCAAGGTCGATACCCGGCGCCGGGCCTTTGCCTATGTGTTCGAGGGTGCGGGGAACTTCCGTGATGCAGCCCGGCCCGAGGGCGTGCTCTTGGAGAAGGAAGTGAAGGGCCAGGAGGTCAACATCCGCGACCTGTCCGGCAACCGGACCCTGGTCCGTTTCGGCGCGGGCGACGAGGTGACCGTCACGGCGGGGCCGGATGGCGTGCGGTTCCTGCTGGTGAGCGGTGCCCCGATCGAGGAGCCGGTGGCCTGGGCCGGGCCGATCGTGATGAACACCGAGGCCGAATTGCAGCAGGCGTTCAGGGAGTTGCGCAACGGGACCTTCATCCGCCCGGCGCATTGAGCGGGCGGCGCGTGGTCGCAATTCCAGCGCTCCTCGCTTGGGGCTGACCCAAGCGAGGAGGGACGCAGTCGACCAACAAGGGATGGGTGAGGCCCCCGGGTTGCACAGCGCCCCGCCCCCCTTCATGGTGCCCGCGTTCAGTTGCGGGATTACCGATGTTTCTCAAACCTTCCGGCATGCCCTACTACCGCTTTCTGCGGACGCTGCATGAGGCCTGCCTTTTCGACTGGTATCTGGAAGTGGGCTGCCGGTCAGGGGAAAGCTTCGCCCCGGTCCGGTCGAAGACGGTGGCGGTGGACCCGTTCTTCCAGGCCGAGATCAACATCATCGGCAAGAAGCCCGCGCTACATGTCTTCCAGCAGACAAGCGACGATTTCTTCGCGTCGGGCTTTCTGGCGCGGAACGGCATCCGGCTGGGGTTGGCGTTCCTGGATGGGATGCATCTTGTCGAATACCTGCTGCGCGATTTCATGCAGACCGAAGCGGCGATGGCCCCGGGTGGGGTCATCCTGCTGCATGACTGCGTGCCCTATGGGCCGGGGATGACCACCCGGGATCTTTCGCGGCTGCCGAAGGGATCCTGGACGGGCGATGTCTGGAAGCTGATCCCGATCCTGCAGGAATGGCGGCCGGACCTGCGGCTTACGGTGCTGGATTGCCGGTCGACGGGGTTGGTCTGCGTCTCGGGTCTGGACCCTGACAGTCGTGTGCTTGCCAAGGCTTATGCCCGGATAGTCGCGGACTGGGCCGGGGTGGAGTTGGAGGACTATGGCGTGGAGCGGTTCTTCGGGTCGTTCCAGATGGTCAGCGCCCGGGCCGAGCGGCAGGCGGGGTTCCCGCTGTTCCGCCCGGCTGCCGTGGAAGGCGTGGCGCTGGAGCCGGTTCCGGTGACGCCCTAGTCCTGGGCCCGCAGCGTCCGGGCGGGGCGGGCGTTGAGCGGGCGGAGGGCGAAGAAAAGCCCGGCGAGGAGGGTGGCAAGGATGCCGCCGAGGACGATGCCGATGGCTGAGAGCGGCTCGAACCGGTAGGTGGAGTCCATGACGAAGGTCATCACCGCCCAGCCGCTGATCCCGCCAGCGACAACGGCGACGATGCCTGCCGCCGCGCCCATGAGGGCCGAGCGGAGGGCGAAGCTGGCGAGGATCTTGCCGCGCGTGGCGCCGAGGGTCTTCAGGATCGCGGATTCGTAGATGCGGGCGCGTTCGCCTGCCGCGGCCGCGCCGATCAGGACGACGAAGCCGGTGATGAGGGTCCCTGCGGCGGCCCAGGCGGTGGCAGTGGCGATGGCGGAGAGCGCTTCGGCCACGCGGTCCACCGCCTCACGGATGCCGATGGCGGTGATGTTGGGCCAGGTCTTGGTGACGTCCTTGAGGATTTGCGCCTCGGCTTCCGGCGGGGCGTAGACGGTGGCGATGTGGGTGTGGGGCGCCCCGGCGAGGGCCGAGGGGTTCAGGGTCATCACGAAGCCCATCCCGGCGTTGGAGAAGTCGACCTCGCGGAACGAGGTGATCGTGGCGGTCAGGTCGCGGCCAAGGATGTTGACGGTCATCGTGTCGCCGAGTTTCAGGCCGATTTCCTCGGCTTCCTCGGTGGCGAAGCTGATCTGGGGGTCGCCGGTGTAGTCCTCGGG
Source organism: Paracoccaceae bacterium (assembly GCA_027484915.1). Taxonomy (GTDB): domain Bacteria; phylum Pseudomonadota; class Alphaproteobacteria; order Rhodobacterales; family Rhodobacteraceae; genus Tabrizicola. The sequence goes on from JAIXSA010000160.1 coordinate 18,023, forward strand.
CCAGAAGGTGCCCTCGGTGATGCGGGTCTTGGCGCCGGGGGTGGCGGCGTAGGTGATGCCGCGGTCGCCCCTGACGACCCAGTGGTCGCCGGCCACTTCGCGGGCAGGCTTGCCGTTGATCTGGGTGATGACGCCGCGCAGCATGGGGGCGGTTTCCATCTCGGTGACGGCGGGGTTGGCCTTCATCATCGCGAGGAAGGGGTCAAGCTGGTCGGGCTGGATGTCGACGAAGAAGAAGGCCGGGGCGCGGGTGGGCAGGTCGGTGGCGATGGCCTGGCGGAGGTTCCAGTCGATCTGGCCGACGGCGGCAAGGACGGAAAGGCCGAGGCCGAGGGAGAGGACGACGGAGGTTGCGTCGGACCTTGGCGCACCGATGGCGGCAAGGGCGGCGCGGGTGGCGGGGCGGCCGTGGGTGAGTTTCGTCCGGGCGAGGCGTTTGGTGGCCCATCTTAGGCCTGCGGCAGAAAGGGCCAAGATGAGGAGGGCGCCGAGGACGCCTCCCGCCGCGCCGAGGGCCAGTTCCGGGATGCCGGAGAGCCAGGTGGCGCTGCCGATGAGGGCGAGGGCCGCGAGGGCGAGGGCGGTGAGGTAGCGCTTGCGGGGCCAGGCGCGGGTGCCGCTGCCGCCTCGGTAAAGGGCGGCGGGGCGGATGCGTTCGGTGCGGGCGAGGGGCAGGAGCGTGAAGATGAGGGCGGAGAGCGTGCCGTAGAAGGCGGCCTCAACCAGCGCGCCGGGGGAGAGGCGAATCTCGGCGGGGAAGGGGAGGGAGGCCTCGATCAGGGGCGCGGCGAGGAGGGGGACGATGGCCCCGAGCGCGAGGCCGATGGCGATGCCGAGGGCCGAGAGGATCGCGGTCTGCCAGAGGTAGCTGCGGAAGATAAGACCACCTTCCGCGCCGAGGGTCTTGAGGGTGGCGATGGTTTCGACCTTGCCGTCGAGGTAGGAGCGGATCGCGGCGGAGATGCCGACGCCCCCGACCGCCAACCCGGCAAGGCCGACAAGGACGAGGAAGCTGCCGATCCGGTCGACGAAGGTTTCGATCCCGGGGGCGGCGTTGCGGCTGTCGGTCCAGCGCATGCCCTTGTCACGGAAGGTGGTTTCGGCTTCGTCTTCCAGGGTTTGCAGGTCAGCCGTGGGCGGGAGGACCAGGCGGTAGCGGGTTTCGTACATGGACCCGCTGGCCAAAAGGCCGGAGTTCGCCAATGCATCCGAATGGACTACTGTGCGAGGGCCGAGGGTGAAGCCGGTGGAGGCGCTGTCGGGTTCACGGGTCAGGGCGGCGGTCAGGCGGAACTCTTGGGTGCCGAGGCGGAACGTGTCGCCGATGGCGAGGGATAGTCGTTCGATCAGCACGGGGTCCATGATCGCGCCGGGCAGGCCATCGGACAAAGCCAAAGCATCGGCCACGGGGATCGGCGGGTCGAGCTGGGCCGCGCCGGTCAGGGGCCAGGCGTCGTCGACAGCCTTGATCTGGGTGAGGGCCTGGTCGTCCGGCACCAGCACCATGGAGCGGAAGTCGTAGACCTCGGACACCTTCGTCGCGATGCGGTCCATGTAAGCGCGTTCGTCCGCGTCGGCGGGTCGGTAGGTGAAGCGCATCTCGGCATCGCCGCCAAGAATCACCGCGCCCTGGTCAGTCAGGCCTTGCTGGATGCCGGTGCGCAGGGTGCCCACGGCGGCGATGGCGGCCACCCCAAGGGCGAGGCAGGCCAGGAAGACGCGAAAGCCCTTGAGGCCGCCGCGAAGCTCGCGCCGGGCGATTGTGAAGGCGAGGCTCATTCGGCGGCCTTGGCAAGCGCTTCGGGGGCAAGAAGACCATCGGCCAGCCGGATCACCCGGTCGCAGCGTGCCGCAAGCTCGGGCGCGTGAGTGACCAGCACCAGCGTGGCACCGTGGCGGTCACGGAGACCGAAGAGCAGGTCCATGATCGCCTGGCCGTTCACGCCGTCGAGGTTGCCGGTGGGTTCATCCGCCAGAAGGATCGCGGGGCGGGGCACGGCGGCGCGGGCAAGGGCTACGCGCTGCTGCTCGCCGCCGGACATCTGGCTGGGGTAATGGTGCATCCGCGACCCAAGGCCAACCGCGGTCAATTCTGCCTCGGCCCGGGCAAAGGCATCGGCTGCCCCCGCCAGTTCCAGCGGTAACGCCACGTTCTCCAAGGCGGTCATCGTGGGAATGAGGTGGAAGCTTTGGAACACAACCCCCATATTCCCCCGACGGAACCGGGCGAGCGCATCTTCGTCCATCGCGGTCAGGTCCTGCCCCAAGGCAAGCACCTTGCCGCCGGTGGCACGCTCCAACCCGCCCATAAGCATGAGGAGCGACGACTTGCCCGACCCCGATGGCCCGATGAGCCCGACCGTTTCGCCCTTGTGGACCGAAAGCGTGATGCCCTTCAGGATCTCGACCGGGCCGGCGTTGCCTGCAAGGGTCAGCCGCGCGTCGGTAAGCGCGAGAACGGGATCGGTCATGCAAAAGGTCCTTCGGGTGGCTCGTACTACCGGATATGGCGCGGTTCGTCGGATGCGCAATGCTGCAATTGCAGTCTTGTCACTGTCAAGTTTGGCAATGGCCGAGCCGGTCACGATCGTGGCATTGGGCGACAGCCTGACGGCGGGGTATGGTCTTAGCGATCAGTCCCAGGGCTTTGTCCCGGTGCTGGAGGGCTGGCTGACGGCGAAGGGGCACGATGTCGTCGTGCAGAACGCGGGCGTGTCGGGGGATACGACGGCGGGGGGCCTCGCGCGGATCGGCTGGGCGCTGGGGCCAGAGGCCGATGCGCTGATCGTGACGCTGGGGGGCAACGACCTGTTGCGCGGCCTGGACCCGGCGTCGTCGCGGGCGAGCCTGGACGGCATCCTGAAAGAAGCAGCCACGCGGAAGCTGCCGGTGCTGCTGGTGGCCATGAAGGCGCCGGGCAACTTTGGGCCAGAGTACAAGGCGGCCTTCGACGGGATGTACGGCGAGCTTGCCGCCCAGTACGGGACGCTTCTGGCTGACGACTTCTTTGCCGGGCTGCGGGCAGCGGGTGCGGACCCGGCCGATCCTGCCTCGCTTGCGGCCTTCATGCAGGCGGATGGGCTGCACCCGAACCCCGAGGGCGTGAAGCTGATCGTCGAGGGGCTGGGGCCGAAGGTCGAGGAGCTGCTGACGAGGGTCGGAAGCTGATCAGGCCTGTGGGGCGGGCGGTCAGCCGTTGACGAGAAGGTCGAGGCCGTGGCGGGACAGACGCTCGATCCCGTCGGTCTTCACCAGCACCGAGTGGCCAAGCGTCATCGCCTGACCCGCGTCGCTATCCATCAGGATCATGTGCAGAAAGAAGACCTGGCCTTCCTGCATGATCAGGGGGTTGCCTTCGTAGAACATGGGGAAGTCGACCCAGATCGGGTTGTAGACCGCACCCATCGCGTAGCCGCAGGCCTTGAGTCGCGCATGGCCAAGACCCCGGGCGTCGAACACACGGGCGTGGGCGTCGTAGACGTCGCCCATCGGCGCGCCGGGGCGGATGGCCTGTTCGCAGGCCTCCAGCGCCTCGACGGCGGCTTCGTGCATGCGGCGGTGGTGCGTTGAAGGAGCGCCGATGATGAGAGTGCGCATCATCGCGGCGTGGTAGCGGGCATAAGCACCGGACCATTCGAGCGTGAGTTGGTCGTTGGCCGACAGGTGCCGGCGGCCGGAGTAGTAGCGGCAAAGAAGCGCGCCGGGGCCGGAGCCAAGGATGAACTCGTTCCCGGCATAGTCGCCGCCGCCTTTGAAGACAGCGCCTTGCATCGCGGCGAGGATGTCGCCCTCGAATGCCCCCGGATGGGCGAGGGCGATGGCCTGATCGAGCGCGTCGTCGGAAAGCTGCGCGGCGCGGCGGTGCATCTCGATCTCGGCCGGGGATTTGACGCGGCGAAGGGCGCGGATCAGTTCCGAAGCGTCGATGAGGCCGGGGATCGCGGCATGGAGCGCGCGGCCGGTGCGGTTGGTCAGGCCAACGGTGTCGGATTCGTAGCCGATGGGTCCGGCAACCCCGAGGTCGGACAGGAGTTTGGCAAGGTCTTCCGCAGGACGCGCGCCCTCGATGTCCGGCCAGATGTGGATCTGGTCCGGCCCGAGGGTGGAGGTGTACAGTGCCTGCCGGAGGTCGGGCGTGCGGGTCAAAAGGTGCAGCTCGCCCCTCGCGGTCAGGACCATGCACTGGAACATCGCAAAGCCGAAGGTGTCGTAGCCGGACATCCAGAAGTGGCTTTCGGGAGCGAACATCAGGATCGCGTCCAGACCCTGGGCTTGCAGGGCGGCGCGGGCCTTGGCTTGGCGGGCGGCGTATTCGGCCGGGGTGAAGTGCAAGGGCATGACGGCAGGTGAGCGGTTCGGGGCGAGTCGGTCAAGTGTTGCATCTGGCGTTCCGCCGGGCCACGAAAGGGGCGGAGGTGCGTCATGGCTTGGGAATTCTGGATCGACCGGGGGGGCACCTTTACCGACGTGGTGGGGCGGGCCCCGGACGGACGGCTGGTGACGGCGAAGCTTTTGTCCGAGAACCCTGAACGCTATCCGGATGCCGCCGTGCAGGGAATCCGGGAGTGCCTGGGGCTGAAGGCCGGGGAGCCGATCCCGGACGGGGCGATCGCCGCGGTGAAGATGGGGACCACGGTCGCGACGAATGCGCTCTTGGAGCGGAAGGGTGAACGCGTTGCGCTGCTGATCACCGAAGGGTTCGGGGATCTTCTGCGGATCGGGACGCAGGCCCGGCCTGCGCTGTTTGATCTGAACATCCGCCGCCCCGATCTGTTGTATGAACGGGTGTTCGAAATTCCTGGTCGTCTGGATGCCGAAGGGGCGGAGGTGCGGCCCCTGGATGAGGCGGCCGTGCTTGCAGCGCTGCAGGCGGCGCGCGCGGAGGGGATCGCGGCTGTTGCGGTGGCGTTGATGCATGGCCACGTGAACTCGGCGCACGAAGCACGGGTCGGTGCATTGGCGCAGGAGGCGGGGTTCACGCAGATTTCCCTGTCGCATCACGTCTCTCGCCTGGCAAAACTGGTGCCGCGTGGCGATACCACGGTGGTCGACGCCTACCTCTCGCCAATCCTGCGTCGCTACGTGGCACAGGTGGAAGGGGCCTTGGACATGGGGCGCGCGACGGCGCGGCTTCTCTTCATGCAGTCGAACGGTGGACTGACCGAGGCAGGACGGTTTCAGGGCAAGGACGCCATCCTGTCCGGTCCGGCGGGGGGCATCGTCGGGATGGTCCGGACGGGCGTTGCCGCGGGGTTCGACCGGCTGATCGGCTTCGACATGGGCGGGACTTCGACCGATGTGAGCCACTATGCGGGGGTATATGAACGGTCGTTCGAGACCGAGGTTGCGGGCGTCCGGATGCGGGCGCCGATGATGGACATCCACACGGTTGCCGCGGGTGGCGGGTCGATCTGTTCATTCAGGGATGGGCGGTTCCAGGTGGGGCCGGAAAGTGCGGGGGCCAATCCGGGTCCGGCGAGCTACCGGCGGGGGGGACCTCTGACGATCACGGACTGCAACGTGATGCTGGGGCGACTGAGCCCGGCGCATTTCCCGGCGGTTTTCGGGCCGGGTGGCGACCAGCCTCTCGACGCCGAGGTGGTGCGTGAGACGTTTGCCGCCCTTGCGACGGACGTGGCGGAAGTAACCGGCCGTCTGGACCCGCCGGAGGTGATTGCCGAGGGGTTCCTTAGAATTGCCATCGACAATATGGCCAATGCGATCAAGAAGATAAGTGTCCAAAGGGGGCACGACGTGACGGCCTATGCCCTGCAATGCTTTGGCGGGGCGGGCGGGCAGCATGCCTGTGGGGTGGCGGATTCTCTCGGCATGAGAGCGGTGTTCATCCACCCGCAGGCCGGCGTTCTTTCGGCCTTCGGCATGGGACTTGCGCAGTTGCGGGCGCTTCGGGAGGCGCAGTTCGATGCGCCGTTAAGCGCCGTTGACCACGCGCGGTCGGTCATGGACGCTCTCGCCGCCGAAGCCGCTGCTGAATTGACCGTGCAGGGGATTTCGGCGCCCGTCCTGACCCGCACGGCGCACCTGCGGTATGAGGGGCAGCACCAGTCGCTTGCCGTACCATTTGGCTCGGCCACTGAAATGGAACAAGCGTTCACATTGGCGCACCAGGCGCGGTTCGGATTCACTTCGCCAGAGCGGGCACTTTTGTTCGAGATGCTGGCGGTAGAGGCCGAGGGTGGTGGCGCCACTGTTCCCGATCTTGCCCCGCAGCAGGGCGCCGGGAAGGCGGTGGAACACGTGCGGTTCTGGGCGGGTGGGGCGTGGCAGGAGGTGCCGCTCTATCGGCGGGACGACTGCGGCACGGGAACGCGGATTGCGGGGCCGGCGGTGATCAGCGAGGCGACGGCGACCACTTTGGTCGAGCCCGGCTGGGAGGCGACGGTTGACGGTCAAGCGAACCTGATCCTGCGTCGTGTCGAAGCGGTGGCACGGCCGGCAGCGGCGGGAACCGAGGCGGACCCTGTGCTGCTGGAAGTGTTCAACAACCTCTTCATGTCGGTCGCCGATCAGATGGGGGCCACGCTGGCGAACACCGCATGGTCGGTCAACATAAAAGAAAGGTTGGATTTTTCTTGCGCGATCTTTGATGCCGCAGGCGACCTTGTGGCCAATGCGCCGCATGTGCCGGTGCATCTGGGGTCGATGTCCCATGCGGTGAAGACGGTCATCGCGGCAGTCGGCGCGATGGCAGCGGAGGGCGACGCCTGGATGCTGAATGCGCCCTGGAACGGGGGGACGCATCTGCCGGATGTAACGGTGATCACCCCGGTCTTTGTGCAGGGGAAGGCCGCGTTCTGGCTGGGCTCGCGCGGGCATCACGCGGACATCGGCGGCCGGACGCCCGGTTCTGCCCCGCCGGACAGCACCACGATCGAGGAAGAGGGAGTGGTCATCGACCTTTTCCCGCTGGTGGTCGGGGGCACCCTTCGCGAGGCGGATACACGGGCACTGTTGGGCTCGGGGCGCTGGCCTTGCCGGTCCATTGACCAGAACATGGCAGATCTGAAGGCACAGATCGCCGCGAACGAAACAGGTCGCCGGGAACTGCTGCGCGTGGTCGCCATGCATGGGGCCGATGTGGTTTCGGCCTACATGGGCCACGTCCAGAGGAACGCCGAAGAATGTGTTCGTGCGGTGATAGACCGGCTACATGACGGAGCGTTCACATATCCAATGGATATTGGAACGAGCATTCATGTAAGTGTTTCGGTGGATCATGCCACACGGTCGGCGGTGATCGATTTCAGCGGCAGCAGTCCCCAGCACAGTGGAAACTACAATGCGCCGCAAGCCGTGACGCGGGCGGTGGTGCTGTATGTGTTCCGGACCTTGGTCGGCAAGTCGATCCCGCTGAACGAGGGATGCCTGAAGCCGCTGACCATCATCGTGCCAGAGGGGACGCTTTTGAACCCGGTGGCCCCGGCGGCGGTGATCGCGGGGAATACCGAAGTCAGTCAGTCGGCGTGCAATGCGCTTTACGGTGCGCTTGGGGTCGTCGCGGCGGCGCAGGGGACGATGAACAACTTCATCTGGGGCAACGAGCGGTTCCAGAATTACGAGACCATCGCGGGCGGCACGGGGGCCGGACCTGGGTTTGTCGGCTGTGATGCCGTGCAAAGCCACATGACGAACACGCGCATGACGGACCCGGAGATCCTGGAGAAGCGGTTCCCGGTGCGGCTGGAGGAGTTCGGGATCCGGCGCGGGTCGGGTGGCGGCGGTCGGTGGCGGGGCGGTGACGGGGCAGTGCGGAAGCTGCGGTTCCTTGCGCCGGTGACGGTGACGACGCTGTGCGGAAGCCGGAAGGTGGGGCCCTTCGGCGGCGATGGCGGGGCGGCGGGAGCGGTCGGGCAGAACCTTGTCCATTGGCCGGACGGCCGGGTGGAATCACTGGAAGGCAATGACGAGCGTGACCTGCCCGCAGGCGCGGTGTTCGAGATGCAGACGCCGGGCGGCGGCGGTTGGGGTCAATTGGCGTAGGCCGGGTCCTCGACGTCAAGGATGGCGCGCAGTTCGCGCAGGTGGTTTTCGGCGAAGCCGGGGTATGCCTCCCATTCGCGGGCGGTCTTTTCGGCGATGTCGTCGGGCAGGACCCGCAACGGACGTCCGGTCTGCAGCGCGCGGATGTAGGTCTCGGCCGCCCGCTCGAAGTAATAGAGGTGATTGAACGTCTCGGCGACGGTGCGCCCGATGACGAGGACGCCGTGGTTGCCCATGATCATCGTGGTGATCCTGGGGTCGGCCAGCATGGAGGCGCAGCGTGCGCCCTCTTCCTCGAACGCCATGCCGCCGTAGTGGTCGTCGATGACCTGGCGATTGTGGAACATCGCGGTGTTCTGATCGATCGCGGGAAGCCGCGAATCGGCGAGGCTGGCAAGGACGGTCGCGTGGATCGAATGGACATGCATCACGCAGACCGCATGGGGGCAGGCCCGATGGATGCTGCCGTGAAGCCCCCAGGCGGTGGGGTCCGGCGCGTCGGGACGGGACATCGTTGCGGGATCGTTGGCGTCGATCTCGACCAGGGAGGAGGCGGTGATCCGGCTGAAGTGGCGACCGTTCGGGTTGATGAGGAACCGGGTGCCTTCGGGGTTCACCGCGAGGGAAAAGTGGTTCGCCACAGCCTCATGCAGACCAAGGCGCGCGGTCCAGCGGAAGGCGGCCGCGAGGTCCTGTCGCAGGTCGAGGAAGGTCATGTTCGTGTGATGATTCATACAGCGGCCTTTCCGCGAATCGTGCAGTAGCCCATTTGAGGCTGCAATTCGGATCAGAATAGGTTAACACAAGCACGATGGATACATTGGTCACAGAAAGGAGCAAGTCATACAACCTTAGTGCTGACTGTACCCTTTCGCGCAGCAACCCTGGCCTGAATGTGGCGCAGCTCGATGGTTTTACCCGCAAGTTTCCTTTATTCCGGCGAATGCTCTCCGCATTGTTCAGCGAGATTGGCAGAAGGTAGTGGAGGAGTGCACGTGCAGACTTTCATTCAGACCGGCCGCCAGCAGGTTCAGCAACACACCCTGGGTGTGCGGGTCTTGCTTCTGACCGATATTTCCAACGGGAGCACGGCACGGCGGCTTGCCGAGTTCGGCAGCCTCGTGGAGGTGTCCGACGATCTTGACGATGCGGTTGCCACCGTCCTCGATGATCGCTTCGGCTACGATCTTTTCGTGATGGATTGCGACGGGTTCGGCGGGATTGCCGGGGCCGAGCGGGCGATTGCCGCGCTGATTGCCGGTGATGCCAGGATGCGGGTGATACTGATCAGCGGCGAGTTTGACGTGCCTGCCTATCCGCTGGGCCGTCGTACTGCCGTGTGCCTGCCCGAGGATGTATCGGACGCAAGCTTTCGGATCGGCTTTGATCATGTGCTGCGCGACCGGGCCGCGCTGACGATGAACTGAAAGGGTGGGGGCGGCGAACCGCCCCCGACCGGCTTACGCCAGCGCCAGGTTGGTCGCGCTTTCGCGGCCATCGCGGCCAGCCTCGATGTCGAAGGTCACGGCTTGGCCGTCCTTCAGACCACGCAGGCCAGCGCGTTCCAGCGCAGTGATGTGAACGAACACGTCCTTCTTCCCGCCTTCCGGCGCGATGAAGCCGTAACCCTTGGTTTCATTGAACCATTTCACGGTGCCCTTGGCCATCGTGAAGTCTCCATTCAAGTCGTACCGCCCGCGGGATGCGGCGGCTTGGCCCCGTCAGCTGTAGTCGATTGCTGTGGCCGATGGTCGGAGACAGTGGTCGAATAGATAACGTCGCGAATGGCAAGATAGGCAGGTTGCGGCGCGAATCCAAGCGGAAATCCTGCAAAAGGCGCTGTGTCGGCAGGTTGCGGACAAGGCTTTTCAAGGGGTTGGCGGGGTGATCTGCAGCGCAGGGTGGGCAGATTGCCCACCTTTAGGGCCGTGGTCTGCCCGGTCCTTATGCAAATAGCGCTTCACCGCCTTGGTGTTTCCCCCTAAGCGACCGGTGCATCCCATACGGGCGCAGGGGCAGGGAAATGATCTTCACGGTGGCAATCGACGGGCCGGCAGCGGCGGGCAAGGGCACGATCAGCCGGGCGGTCGCCGGGCGCTTCGGGTTTCGGCACCTGGATACCGGGCTTCTGTACCGGGCCGTGGGAATGAAGGGCGGCGATCCGGTCGAGGCCGCGCGTCAGCTCACGCCCCAGGATCTCGGCCGGAGTGACCTCCGCACGCTGGAGGCCGGGCAGGCCGCCAGCCGTGTCGCGGTCCTGCCAGAGGTGCGGGCGGCGCTGATGGACTTCCAGCGCAGGTTCGCCCGCGCCGAGGGTGGTGCCGTGCTGGACGGGCGCGATATCGGCACGGTGATCTGCCCCGAAGCCGAGGTGAAGCTGTACATCACCGCCAGCCCCGAGGTCCGGGCGCATCGGCGCTGGCTGGAGGTCGGCGGGGACGAGGCGCGCGTGCTGGCCGAAGTGCGGGAACGCGATGCCCGCGACATGGGGCGGGCGGATGCTCCGCTGCGGGCCGCCGAGGATGCGGTGCAGATCGACACCAGCACGATGGACATCGACGAGGCGGTCGCCGCCGCCGTCGCGGTCGTGGCCGCGCGGTTGGCCGGAACTTGAGACGCTTTCGCGGGTTTCCTGGCAAAGGAGCCTGCCTATGCCGATCCGATCCTTCGCTGACTTTTGGGACTTTCTGCGCGACCTGAAGGACGAGGTCGACCGGGACCGTGTGCTGGCTGTCGCGGCGGGTGTGACCTTTTATGCGATCCTTGCCGTCGTTCCTGCGATCACCGCGATGATTTCCGTCTTTGGCCTTGTGTTTTCACCCGCAGAGGTGCCGGGCATACTTGCCCCCATCACCACCTTCTTGCCGGAAGAGGCCGCGACCCTGATCACCACGCAGGCCGAGCGGATCTCGGGCACGGCGAACGATACGCTGTCGCTGACGGTGCTGATTGCGCTGGTTATTTCCCTATGGTCGGCGAACGGCGGGACCAAGGCGCTGATCGAAGCGCTGGATATCGCCTACGACGTCAAGGAGACACGGGGCTTTGTCCGACTGAACCTGGTGTCGCTTGGCTTTACCCTGGCCGGAATCGTGCTGGTGATCGTGCTGGGCATCCTTGTTGCCGCGCTGCCCTTTCTGGTCGACCAGCTGGGACCTGTGGGTGAGGACCTGATCCTGGCGTTGCGCTGGCCGGTCATCCTGGCCCTGCTGCTTGCGGTTCTGGCCGCCATCTATTTCTGGGCGCCGGATCGCCCCGAGGCCGAATGGGCCTGGATCACCCCCGGTGCTGTGGTGGCTGCCCTGGGGCTGATTGCAGCCTCGGCAGGGTTGGGCTGGTATGTCAGCAACTTCGGCAGTTATGGCGAGACTTATGGGTCACTTGCTGCCGTCGTGGTGCTGATGCTGTGGATCTGGCTTTCGACGGTGATGGTTCTGGTCGGAGCCGAGGTCAACGCAGAACTGGACCAGCGCAGTGTCCGGCGCGGCGGGTCGGTGCCAGCGGTCTAGGCCCGCAGCCCGGTTTTCCTTGCCTCCTGCGGGCGTTGGGATTATAGGCCCCCGCATCCTGAAAGGACTCGCGGCCACCGGTTTGCCGGAGGGCTGCGATTTTTCATTCGGGTTAAGACCGGCGGAGCCAACCGCATGGCCAGTGAAAAGACGAGAAAAGGAAACTGATCTATATGTGCGCTAAAGCAACCATGGAAGACTTCGAAGCCCTGCTGAAGGAAAGCTTCGAGATCGACACCCCTGAAGAGGGCACTGTCGTCAAAGGCCGGGTCATCGCGATCGAAGCGGGCCAGGCCATCATCGATGTCGGCTACAAGATGGAAGGCCGCATCGACCTCAAGGAATTCGCGAATCCCGGTGAGCAGCCCAACATCAACGTGGGCGACACGGTGGAAGTCTACCTCGACCGCGTGGAAAACGCCCGCGGCGAAGCCCAGATCAGCCGCGAGAAAGCTCGCCGCGAAGAAGCCTGGGACCGTCTGGAAAAGGCCTATGCCGCCGAGCAGCGCGTCGATGGCGCGATCTTCGGTCGCGTCAAGGGCGGCTTCACGGTCGACCTGGGTGGCGCTGTTGCGTTCCTTCCCGGCAGCCAGGTTGACGTCCGCCCGGTGCGTGACGCTGGCCCGCTGATGGGCATGAAGCAGCCGTTCCAGATCCTGAAGATGGACCGTCGTCGCGGCAACATCGTTGTCTCGCGTCGTGCGATCCTGGAAGAAAGCCGCGCCGAACAGCGCGCCGAAGTCATCGGCAACCTGACCGAAGGTCAAGTGGTCGACGGCGTGGTCAAGAACATCACCGAATACGGTGCCTTCGTTGACCTGGGCGGTGTGGACGGCCTGCTGCACGTCACCGACATGGCCTGGCGCCGCGTCAACCATCCGTCGGAAATCCTGTCGATCGGCGAGACCGTCAAGGTTCAGGTCATCAAGATCAACAAGGAAACCCACCGTATTTCGCTGGGCATGAAGCAGCTTCAGTCCGATCCGTGGGATTCGGTCGAGAAGATGTACGCCATCGGCACGGTCCACAAAGGCCGCGTCACCAACATCACCGACTACGGCGCCTTCGTGGAGCTGGAAGCCGGCGTCGAGGGCCTTGTTCACGTCTCGGAAATGTCCTGGACGAAGAAGAACGTGCACCCCGGCAAGATCGTTTCGACCTCTCAGGAAGTCGACGTCATGGTGCTGGAAATCGACAGCGCCAAGCGCCGCGTTTCGCTTGGCCTGAAGCAGACCCAGCGCAACCCGTGGGAAGTCTTTGCGGAAACCCACCCGGTCGGGTCGGCGATCGAAGGCGAAGTCAAGAACATCACCGAATTCGGTCTGTTCGTCGGCCTCGACAATGACATCGACGGCATGGTCCACCTGTCGGACCTGTCCTGGGACCAGCGCGGCGAAGAAGCCATCCAGAACTACCGCAAGGGCGACACGGTCAAGGCCGCCGTCACCGAAGTGGACGTCGAGAAAGAGCGGATCTCGCTTTCGATCAAGGCTCTGGGCGACGACACCTTCACCGATGCGGTTGATGGCGTGAAGCGTGGCGCGGTGATCACCGTGACTGTCTCGGCCATCGAAGACGGCGGGATCGAGGTGGAGTACAACGGCGCCAAGTCGTTCATCCGCCGGTCCGACCTGGCGCGCGACCGTGCCGACCAGCGCCCCGAGCGCTTCCAGGTGGGCGACCACGTCGACGTCCGTGTGACCAACATCGACCCGAAGACCCGCAAGCTGGGCCTGTCGATCAAGGCGCGCGAGATTGCCGAAGAGAAGGAAGCCGTCGAACAGTATGGCTCGTCCGATTCGGGTGCGTCGCTGGGCGACATCCTGAGCGCGGCCCTGAAGGACCGCAGCTAAGGCCTTGGGTACTTAACCTGCGATTGAATGAAAAGGCCCCGCGACAAGCGGGGCCTTTTCGTATGTTCCAAGTCCCCGTTTTTGTTTGCCCGAACACAAATCCTGTCGCTATAGTCCCGTCAGAACAAGTGCGTGGCGGCCACCCTGCCAGGGGCCGAACCACAGGGGGGACTACGGATGATCCGTTCGGAACTGATCCAGAAGATTGCGGATGAGAACCCGCATTTGACCCAGCGGCATGTCGAGCGGATCGTGAACACGGTCTTCGAGGAAATCATCGAGGCGCTTGCCAAAGGCGACCGGGTGGAACTGCGCGGTTTTGGCGCGTTCTCGGTCAAGGCCCGCGATGCCCGCGTGGGCCGCAACCCGCGGACCGGCGAGGCGGTGAAGGTCGATGACAAGAAGGTGCCGTTCTTCAAGACCGGCAAGCTTCTGCGCGACCGGCTGAACGGCAAGTAACCCCCCTCTTGCCTTGCGCCCGGCTTGGATCGGGCCGATATTGGTTTGGCAGCCTGGGGCACCGAACCGAATGATCCGATATATGAAACTGATCCTCCTGGTCCTACTAGGCCTGTCGCTTCTGACGGTGGCGCTGGCGAACCGCGCGCCAGTGGCGGTGCGGCTCTTGCCCGAGGACCTTGCGGCGCTGACCGGGTTGACCTGGGCGATGGAACTGCCGCTGTTCCTGGTGATCTTCGCCGGGATCATCGCGGGCGTGCTGATCGGCTTTGTCTGGGAATGGTTCCGCGAACATGGCCACCGCGCCACCGCCAGCCAGAAATCGCGCGAGGTGGCGCGGCTGGAGCGGGAACTGGCGGTGTTGAAGGACTCAACCTCGGTTCCGCCGAAGGATGAGGTCCTGGCGCTGCTGGAAAAGCGCTGATGCGGGATGTCAGGGTCAAGATCTGCGGGCTGCGCACCGCGGCCGACGTCGCGGCTGTGGCCCAGGCGGGTGCGGCCTATGCCGGGTTCAACTTCTTTCCGAAGTCGCCGCGCTATGTGACGCCCGCCGAAGCGCGTGTGCTGGCGCTGGAGGCCCCCGACGGTCTGTGCAAGGTCGCGCTGGTGGTCGATGCGGACGATGCAACGCTGGACAGCATCGTCTCTGAGGTGCCGCTCGACATGCTGCAGCTTCACGGCCACGAGACTGCGGCCCGCGTGGCCGAGGTCAAGGCGCGCTACGGCTTGCCGGTGATGAAGGTGATTGGGGTGGCCGAGGAGGCCGACCTTGCGGACCTGATGGATTTCCAACTTGTCGCCGATCAGATCCTGGTCGATGCCAAGGCGCCGAAGGGCGCGGTGCTGCCCGGCGGCAATGGGCTGACTTTCGACTGGCGGCTTCTGGTCGGGCGGAAATGGCTGAAGCCGTGGATGCTGGCAGGCGGCCTGACGCCGGACAACGTCTCCGAGGCGATCCGACGGACGGGGGCGCGGCAGGTCGATGTGGCAAGCGGTGTGGAAAGCGCGCCGGGCGTGAAGGATGCAGGCAGGATCGCGGCCTTCGTCGCGGCGGCGGGTTGACCTGAGGTGAGCTACTTCTCCAACCGCAACTTCAACCTGGTCTATGTCCACGCCGCGTTGCAGGCGTTCGCGTCCTATGGGGGTGAGGCCTTCGCCTTCGTCTACCTTCTGAAGGCAGGCGTCCCGGCCCCGCTGGTGCTGCTTGCCATCGGGGCGATGTTCGGCAGCCGGATGATCTTTCGTCAATTGGTGCTGCCGCTGGTCCGCCGCGTAGGCCTGCGCCGCGCCCTTATCGTGGCGATCCTGGCCGAGGCGGCAACCTACCCTATCCTGTCGCAGATCACCGGGACTGGCTGGCTTCTCTTCGTCTACCTCGCGCTGTGGGCATTCAGCAGCTCGCTTTACTGGACGACCTACCATTCCTACGTCGCGTTGATGGGCGACAACCACGCGCGGGGCAAGCAGACCAGCGCCATCGAGATGATCGGGATGGGAATCCTCGCCCCTGCGGTGACGGGCCTTCTTCTGACCGCCTTCTCGCCCATCGTCGCATTCGGGACGGTTGCGCTTGCGATGGCGCTGTCGACGGTGCCGGTGCTGCTGGGGCCGGATGTCGCGGTGGAGCACCAGGCCGAGATGCCGCGCGAGGCGCGGGTGGCGGCGCGGACGATCCTGTTCGCGGACGGCTTGCGCAGCGGGTCGTTCCATTTCACCTGGCTGATCGCGCTGTTCCTGACGCTGGGGTCGAACTATGCGGCCTTCGGCGGCGCGATGGCCCTCAGCGGGCTGGTGGGCGCGGTTGGAGGGCTGTTCCTGGGCCGGGCCATTGACCTGGGGCGCGGGCTGGGCGCAGTGCAGATCGGTTTTGCGGCGCTGGGCGTGGCGGCGGTGGCGCGGCTCTTCGGCTGGCCGGTGCCGATTTTGGCGGTCGCCGCAAATGCCGCGGCGGCTCTGGCCTGGCCGCTTTATGCCACCGCGTTCAACGCGCGGGTCTACAACCTGGCGCGGCAATCACCCTGCCCCCTGCGGTTCCACATTGTCGCCGAGGGAGGCTGGGACCTGGGCACCTGTCTGTCCTGCCTGGCGGGCGCGGCACTTCTGTACCTGGGCTTCGACTTCCACCTGCCGCTCGCTATCGGTGTCCTCGCCTGTGGCCTGGGGTACCTGACGATCGCCCGCACCTTCCGCATCTCGCCCCAACCGGCGCAGTGAGGCCCTTTCCCAACCGGCCCGGGGGCGCTACATCGGGGGGAACGGAACGAAGGGAAAGATCATGGCCGAGGACGGATTGAACAGCTTCATGACGGGACCCGATGAGCAGGGCCGGTTCGGCCTGTTCGGCGGACGGTTTGTGTCCGAGACGCTGATGCCGCTGATCCTGGAGCTGGAAGAGCGCTACAACCACGCCAAGACCGACCCGACTTTCTGGGCCGAGATGGAGGATCTGTGGAAGCACTACGTGGGCCGCCCCAGCCCGCTGTACTTCGCGCCCCGGCTGACCGAACACTTGGGCGGTGCCAAGGTCTACATGAAGCGCGACGAGCTGAACCACACGGGTGCCCACAAGATCAACAACGTGCTGGGCCAGATCATCCTGGCGCGGCGGATGGGCAAGACCCGGATCATCGCCGAGACGGGTGCCGGTCAGCATGGCGTGGCGACGGCGACTGTCTGCGCCAAGTTCGGCCTGCAGTGCGTGGTCTACATGGGCGCGCATGACGTGGAGCGGCAGGCTCCGAACGTGTTCCGGATGAAGCTTCTTGGGGCCGAGGTCATTCCGGTGACCAGCGGTCGCGGCACGCTGAAAGATGCGATGAACGACGCGCTGCGCGACTGGGTGACCAACGTCCGCGACACCTTCTACTGCATCGGCACGGTGGCGGGGCCGCATCCCTATCCCGCGATGGTGCGCGACTTCCAGTCGATCATCGGCAAGGAAGTCCGCTGGCAGCTGGCGGAGCAAGAGGGCGAGGGCCGCCTGCCCGATGTCGTCGTCGCGGCGATTGGTGGCGGATCGAACGCAATGGGCCTCTTCTACCCGTTCCTTGACGACAAGTCGGTGCGGATCGTGGGGGTCGAGGCGGGCGGCAAAGGCGTCGACGACCGGATGGAGCATTGCGCCTCCCTGACCGGCGGGCGTCCGGGCGTGCTGCATGGCAACCGGACCTACCTTCTGCAGGATGCGGACGGGCAGATTCTGGAAGGTTTCTCGATCAGCGCGGGTCTCGATTACCCCGGGATCGGGCCGGAACATGCTTGGCTGCACGACGTGGGCCGGGCGGAGTATGTCAGCATCACCGACGCCGAGGCGCTGGAGGCGTTCCAGCTCTGCTGCAAGCTGGAGGGAATCATCCCGGCGCTGGAGCCTTCGCACGCCCTGGCACAGGTAATGAAGCTTGCCCCGACCCTGCCCAAGGATCAGATCATCGTGATGAACATGTGTGGCCGTGGCGACAAGGACATCTTCACGGTGGCCAAGCACCTGGGCGTCCAAATGAAGGTCTGATCGGCCTAAACCGCAGGCAGAAAATGGCCCGTGGCACCAAAGCCGCGGGCCTTTTCCATTTGCCGAGTCGCCCCGCCAAAGCAGTCTGCGCGATCGTCGGCCCCGGGATACAAGCGTGTTTGCAGGCATTTCGGCATAAACCCCGGTTTATGGCTGCAAACCGGTGGCCTAGGACGCTCTCTGTAAACCGCTGTGCAATGGTAAGCCCGCTTCGGATGCGGCCTGATCCTCCCATGCTCTCGACGGTGGTCATGCGGCCCCTGGACGAGCTGGAACCGCAACCGAGGAGATCAACCTGATGACGCTGAGAAGCAAACTCCTGACCTACACCGCCGTCCTTGCCCTGTCGGCAGGGGCCGCCTTCGCCGCGATCGATGGCAATCAGCTGGCCGATGACTACCTGGCCGCGGGTTACACATTCGTTGAGGTCAAGGTCGGTCCGACCCAAACGAAGGTCGAGGCGATCAAGGATGGCACCAAGGTCGAGGTCATCTACGACAACGAGACCGGCTCGATCATCAATCAGGAAGAAGAGGCGGCGGATGCCGAAGACGCCGCTCGCACCGGCAAGGACGTGAAGATCGTCGACAAGGACTTCGACGACGGCGACGATGACGATGACGATGATGACGACGGCGATGACGACGATGACGACGACGACGACGATGATGACGATGACGACGACGACGATGATGACGACGATGATGACGACGATGATGACGACGATGATGACGACAACTGAGGTCGCTTCCTGACCTCTGGTTCGGGCCCCGGTCTTGCCGGGGCCCGAGGTATGTCGCATACTTGGTTTGAACCTGGGTGGGATATGACATGAAACGCCGGGCGTTTCTTTACGGGCTGGCGGTAGGGCTCGCGGTGGCAAGTCCCGTGCTCGCCAACTCATTTGTGGACGACATCGTCGCACAACTGAAGCGGCAGGGCTTCAGCGAGGTCATGACGGAACGCACCCTCCTGGGCCGCGTCCGGATCGTCGCGTCACGCGATGACGGAACGCGAGAAATCATCGTGAACCCGCGGACGGGAGAGATTCTGCGCGATCTCTGGGCGTCCAAATCCGGTGCGAACGGGATGATCGACATCATCGAAGAGACACCTGGCGGAGATGGCAAGGATCACGACGACGATGATGACGATGATGACGACGACGATGATGATGACAACAGCGGGAAGGGCAGCGGCAGCAGTGGCAGTGGTGACGATGATGACGACGACGATGACGACGACGACTGACCCTGTGTCCGGGCAACAGTCTCGGGCGCGGGCGTGAGGCGGGCTGCTCCTTTCGTTGCGATCTTCGTGATCCAGGCGCTGTGCGCCTTCTTCTTCGTGTCCGACATCCTGTCCTCGTTCTTCGGTTTCCAGACCACGCCGATCAGCTGGGAAATGCGCGAGCTTCTGGAGATCGGCGCTGCGATCGGGCTGATCCTTGGAGTGGTCCTTGGCGGCCTGATGTTGCGCTGGGCGCTGCGCGAGCGGCACAAGGCACAAGAGCAGCTGCGCCGGGCCTCGGGCGCGTTCTTGGACCTTCTGCAGGAACGCTTCGCCGAATGGGGGCTGACGCCATCCGAGAAGGACGTGGCGCTGTTCGCGATCAAGGGGATGTCCACGGCCGAGATCGCGACCCTGCGTGCGACGTCCGAGGGGACCGTGAAGGCGCAGACCAATGCGATCTACCGCAAGGCGGGGGTCAGCGGGCGTTCGCAGCTGCTGTCGCTGTTCATCGAGGACCTGATGCGCGATGACGGTGCCGTGCGGCCGATGCCGGCGTCCCAGCCGGCGGCGATGGTTTCAGCGAAGTGAGGGCGGCGCGCCCCGTTCGCCCTGCATCCCGAACATGAGCCCGCGTCCGATCCGGTGCGCCAGCGTGGACCACTGCAAGGCGGTGTCCGACGGGAGTTCCAGTCGCAGAACCGAGTCGAACAGGCCCAGCCAGACGTCGAACATCCCCAGCCGGACATTTCCCGCAGCGCGGTGAACGGCGAGCGGGTTTCCGTCGTAGCTGCGTTCATGCAGGATCGCGTTGCGCCAGAAGCGGGTGATCTTCGCCTCATGCGCGGGCCAATCGGTGACATGGGTCGCAAAGACCGGACCCAGGCCGGGATGGTCGCGGACGCAGGCATAGAAGGTCGCCACGACGCGGGCGATCTGGTCTTCAGTGACGTCGAAGCGGGGCGGGATCATGGGGTTCGCTCGTCGTCGCGACTTTCGTGCGCTCCTTGCCGGTTTCGCGCCGAGTGGAGTGGAAGTCCATCGGCGCGGCGCAGATCAGTCGGTGGCGTATTGCCGCAGGATGTCCAGGGGGACGAGGGACAGGGTGGCCTGGTGGGTGGCCGCCAGCCGCACCTTGGGGGCGGCACCTTCCTCATGCGCCTGGAGGAACCGGGCGGCGCAGAGGCACCACTGGTCGCCGGGCTTCAACCCCTGAAACCCGTATTCGGGCCGGGGGGTGGAGAGGTCGTTGCCGAGGTACTTCGACAGCGCAAGGAATTCGGCCGTCATCAGGGCGCAGACGGTGTGCAGACCGCGGTCCATCGGGCCGGTGTTGCAGCAGCCGTCGCGGAAAAAGCCGGTGACCGGGTCGGTAGAGCAGCTTTCCAGCGGCGCGCCAAGCACGTTGAGGGACGGAAGTTTCATGCATCCAGGATGGCAGGTCGGGGCCGGGCTGTCCAGCCTTGTCCACGGTGGAATTCAGGGGCAGCTTCAATGAATTCAAGAGCTTGGTCGTGGGCGTTCAGGAAGTGTTTACCCCTGTGCCCTGTCGCCCGGATACCCTGCGATGGGCGGGACCAGATCCCCCGCGACGAGGGACGAGAGGATGCGGGGCAGGGGCCAGAGGCGGGAGAGTGGCGACAAAAGGCGGTCTCGTAGGGCCGGCAGGACGCGGCTGTGCGACTGGTATTGCGGGGTGAAGGCGGCCGAGAGGGCCTGGTAGAGGCCAAGGTGCCAGCGGCGGGACGTGTGCCACGCGGGCAGGGCTTCCTCCAGCGGGAGGCGAAGGGCGAGGGCAAGGGCCCTTGCATCAAGAAGCGCCATGTTGGCCCCCTGGCCCAGCTGGGGGCTGGCGCGATGGGCGGCATCGCCGATGTGGATCAGTCGCGGGCTGTAGGGTTTGTGCAGCGTGCCGTGGCTGTAGCGGGCGGGGGTGAGCTGCGCTTTGTCGGTGATGCCGTCCAGAAACGGCGTCATCGCGGGCCAGAAGCTGGCAACCTCGGCCTTCCAGTCGGCAAGCCGCCGGGCGGGCCAGGCGTCAAGCTCTGCCAGGGACAGCGACCAGAAGACCGCAGCCCTTGGGGTCGGGTCGCCGGGCAAGCGGCCGATGGGCAGGATGCCGGCCATGCGCGAGGCGCGGTGGTAGCGTTGACGCAGTTCAGTGCCGGGCAGGTCAGTTGCGGGCCAGGGGACATTGGCCCAGATGGCCCCGAAGGACAGGGGTCTGGCGGTAAGGGGTGAGAGGTTCGAACCTGCGCCCGAGGCATCGACGATCAGGTCGAAGGGGCCATGCTCGCCCTGGTCGGTGGTCAGGTGGATGGCGGTCTGGCTCTGACGGGTGCCGGTCGCTGTGTGACCGGTCAGGGGTAGGACCCCGGCGCGGGTGGCGGCCTGCCAAAGGCAGTGGAAAAGGGCCGCACGGTGCATGGCAAGGCCGGGCGCGCCAGGTCGGTAGGCGACGTCCAAGGCTATGCGGTGGCCGGAGTGGCCAAGCATCCGGGTGAGCGGGGCGCCGAGACTGCGAGCCTCTTCCCCCGCGCCGATCGCGTCGAGGACGGCCAGGCCGACGGGTTGGACGACAAGACCGGAGCCGAGGGGTCGGGCGGCGGGGAACCGCTCGAACAGGGTGACTGCGTGGCCGTCGCGGGCAAGCTGGGCGGCAGCGGCAAGGCCGCCGATCCCGGCCCCGGTGATGGCGATGCGGTAGCTCATGCGGGAAGGGGTGACAGGGGATGGCGGCTTGCGCAAGCGCGCCGGTGTCGCGGATGAACGCGGGTTCGAGATGGAGCGCTGGCGCGCAAGCCTTTTGTCTCGTCGTCGGGCTTCGCCTCCTCCTCGGTGCGCCTCCGGCGGGGATATTTGGGCAAATGTGAAAGGCAGCGGGGCGGGCTGGACCCCTGTCGGGCCTTTGTCTATAAGGCCGCCCATGCAGATGTGGTGGGTTCATCCGGCGCGAATTACTTGCCCGGCGGGCTGAGGCCCGGCCGGGTTCGTCGTCTTGCCGCTGGTCCGTTCCGGGCCGACCTGCCCCTGATCCTTTGAGGTTCCCCTCCCATGTGCGCCGATACCGCCGCTGTCGACTACCGCGAGACCGTTTTCCTGCCCGAGACCGCCTTCCCGATGCGGGCGGGCCTGCCCCAGCGTGAGCCGGAGTGGCTGGCACGGTGGGAGCGGATCGGGGTCTATGACCGGCTGCGGTCGCAGGCGTCGGGGCGGGTGCCCTTCGTCCTGCATGACGGCCCGCCCTATGCCAACGGGCACCTGCACATCGGTCATGCGCTGAACAAGGTCCTGAAGGACATGGTGGTGCGGTCCCAGCAGATGATGGGCCGCGATGCGCGCTATGTGCCAGGCTGGGACTGTCATGGCCTGCCGATCGAGTGGAAGATCGAGGAGCAGTACCGCGCCAAGGGGTTGAACAAGGACGACGTGGACATCGTCGACTTCCGGCAAGAGTGCCGCCGCTTTGCCGAGGGCTGGATCGACATCCAGCGCGAGGAGTTCAAGCGGCTGGGTGTCACGGGGAAGTGGGACAAGCCCTACCTGACGATGGACTACCACGCCGAGGCGGTGATCGCGGACGAGTTCATGAAGTTCGTGATGAACGGGAGCCTCGATCAGGGGTCGAAGCCGGTGATGTGGTCCCCGGTCGAGAAGACCGCGCTGGCCGAGGCGGAGGTGGAGTATCACGACCACACGAGCCATCAGGTCTGGGTGCGGTTCCGGGTGATCCACGGGGATACGGTCTTTACCAAGACTCCTACCGATGTGGTGATCTGGACGACGACCCCCTGGACCATCCCGCAGAACCGGGCGGTGGCCTTCGGGCCGGAGATCGCCTACGGGCTGTACGAGGTCATCGGGCGGCCCGAGGACAGTTCGGCGACCATCGGGCAACGCGTGATCGTTGCGGACAAGCTGGCGGATGCCGTGTTCGGTCAGGCCAAGCTGGTCGGGCCCGAGATGGTGCGCCGACTGGCCGATGTTTCGGCGGCGGACCTTGCCGGTTTCGTCATGGCCCACCCCTTCCGCGGCATCGAGGGCGGCAACGGTGAGTGGGACTATGACGTCCCCATGCTGCCGGGCGACCATGTCACTGACGATGCGGGGACGGGGTTTGTGCATACGGCCCCTTCGCACGGCGATGACGACTATCAGCTGGGCGTGAAGTTCGGGCTGCCGATGACCTACAACGTCGAGGCGGATGGGTCCTATCGAGCCGACCTGCCCTTGTTCGGCGGGCAGCACATCATCACGCCCGACGGCAAGGAAGGCCCGGCGAACGTGTCGGTCATCAAGCAGCTGGCCTATACCGGCGCGCTGTTTGCCAAGGCGAAGCTGAAGCATTCCTATCCGCACTCGTGGCGGTCGAAGGCCCCGGTCATCTACCGCAACACGCCGCAGTGGTTCGTGGCCATCGACCGCAAGCTTGACGACGGTTTGTCGACCTATGGCGAGACGATCCGGGCGCGGGCGCTGACCTCGATCAACCAGCTGGTGGACTGGACTCCCTCGACCGGGCGGAACCGGCTCTTCTCGATGATCGAGGCGCGGCCGGATTGGGTGCTGTCGCGGCAGCGGGCGTGGGGCGTGCCGCTGACGGCCTTCGTGAAAAAGGGCGCGCGGCCGGATGCGCCGGACTTCCTGCTGCGCAACGCCGAAGTGAACGCCCGGATCAAGGCGGCGTTCGAGGCCGAGGGCGCCGATGTCTGGTATGTGCAAGGATTCAAAGAGCGAATGCTCGACGGGATCGTTCCAGCGCAGGATTATGAACAGGTCTATGACGTGCTGGACGTGTGGTTCGACTCCGGCTCCACCCATGCCTTCGTGCTGCGAGACCGTGAGGATGGCGCGGCAGACGGGATCGCGGACCTGTACCTGGAAGGCACCGACCAGCATCGCGGGTGGTTCCACTCCTCGATGCTGCAGTCCTGTGGCACCAAAGGGCGCGCGCCGTACCGGGGTGTTCTGACCCACGGGTTCACGCTGGACGAGAAGGGCATGAAGATGTCCAAGTCGCTTGGCAATACCGTGGCCCCGCAAGAGGTGATCGGCGAGTACGGCGCGGATATCCTGCGGCTTTGGGTGGCGCAGTCGGACTACACGGTGGACCTGCGCATCGGGAAGGAGATCCTGAAAGGAGTCGCCGACAGCTATCGCCGGTTGCGGAACACGATGCGCTACATGCTGGGGGCGCTGAAAGGATTCAGTGAAGCCGAGCGGGTGGACGTCAAGGATATGCCGGAAAGCGAGCGGTTCATCCTGCACCGGCTGGCCGAACTCGATGCCGAGGTGCGCGAGGGCTATGCCAAGTACGACTTCCAGGGTGTGTTCCAGAAGCTCTTCACCTTCTGCACCACGGACCTGTCGGCGATCTACTTCGACGTCCGCAAGGATGCGCTGTACTGCGATCCGGTGGACAGCCTGACCCGCCGGTCCTGCCGGACGGTGATGGACATCCTGTTCCACCGCCTGACCACGTGGCTGGCCCCCGTCCTCGTCTTCACGATGGAGGAAGTCTGGCTGGAGAGGTTCCCGGGCGAGGACAGCTCGGTCCATCTGGTCGACTTCCCCGAGACGCCGAAGGCTTGGCTGGACGAGACGCTGGCCAGGAAGTGGGAGCAGGTGCGCGAGGTGCGCCGCGTCGTCACGGGCGCGCTGGAGGTGCAGCGGACGGCCAAGGTGATCGGGTCGAGCCTGGAGGCGGCGCCGGTGGTCTTCGTTTCTCCGGTGATGATGTCGGTCCTGGAGACGGTGAAGTTCGAGGAGCTGTGCATCACCTCTTGCGTCTGGCTTTCGACGAAGCCCGCGCCGGAGGAGGCGTTCCGGTTGCCGGAAGTGCCGGAGGTTGCGGTGGTCTTCGAACCCGCCAAGGGCCAGAAGTGCGAGCGGTGCTGGAAGGTCCTTCCGGACGTCGGAACCCACAAGCACCCGGGCACCTGCCAGCGCTGCAACGACGCATTGGGCTGACGTCGGGGGACCGAAACTTTTTGCTTTGAACCGTGCTATCCTCCCCGTGAAGGGGAGGACGACCATGATCTATCAAAGCCCGTATCCGCCGATCGCTCTGACCGGCGAGAGCATCACCGAACGCGTCTTGCGCGGCCTTGGGCCGGACCCGTCCCGCGTCGTGCTGATCGACGGCCCGTCAGGCCGCGAGCTGACGGCGGGGGCGCTGGAGGAGGGCATCCGGCGACTGGCGGGGGGGCTGGTGGCGCGGGGCCTGGGCAAGGGCGATGTCGTGGCGATCCTTGCGCCGAACTGTCCGGAGTACGCGGTTGCCTTCCACGGCATCGCCTATGCCGGTGCGACGGTGACTACGATCAACCCGACCTACACCGCACCCGAGGTGGCGCACCAGCTTGACGACTCGGGCGCAAGGCTGCTGATCACCGTCCCGGCCTTTCTGGAGACCGCGAAGGCTGCGGCGGGCGGGCGGGATATCTTCGTCATCGGCGAGGCAGAGGGTGCGACGCCCCTGACAGCGTTGATGGGTGCCCCACTGGCGGCGCAGGTGCCGGTGGAGGCCGCGACGGACGTGGTGGTGCTGCCCTATTCGTCAGGCACGACGGGCCTGCCCAAAGGCGTGCGGCTGACACACAGGAACCTCGTGGCCAACGTGGACCAGTGCCTTGCGGTGATCGGCTGCGAGGCCGGCGAGTGGTCGGTGGGCTTTCTGCCGTTCTTCCACATCTACGGCCAGACCGTCCTGATGAACATGCATCTGGCGGCGGGGGCTGGGGTGGTGACGATGCCCCGGTTCGATCTGGAGCAGTTCCTGACCCTTGCAGCAAAGCACCGGACACCCACGCTGTTCAGCGCCCCGCCTGTCGCGGTGGCATTGGCGAAGCATCCGATGGTGGCGGGCTTCGACCTTGGGCATGTCGAGCGCTTCTTCTCGGGGGCCGCACCCCTTGGCGGGGCTGTCGGCGATGCGGTGGCGGGGCGGCTGGGCTGCCTGTCGGTGCAGGGTTACGGCATGACCGAGATGTCCCCGGTCAGCCACGCAACGCCCCGCGGGCAGGCGCGGACCGGATCGGTCGGGGTGACGCTGCCATCAACCGAATGCCGGATCGTGGTCGCGGGCCGCGATGCCGGGCCGGGCGAGGCGGGAGAGCTTTGGGTGCGGGGACCGCAGGTGATGGCGGGCTATCACAACCGGCCCGAGGCGACGGCAGAGACGCTGGTGGATGGCTGGCTGAAGACCGGCGATCTGGCCGAGGTGGATGCCGAGGGTTGGGTCTTCATCCGAGACCGAATGAAGGAGCTGATCAAGGTCAAGGGCTTCCAGGTCGCTCCGGCAGAGGTGGAAGAGGCGCTGCTGACTTGCCCGATGGTGAAGGACGCGGCGGTGAAGGGCGTTCCAGACGATGAGGCTGGCGAAGTGCCGGTCGCCTTCATCGTGCCCGCCGAGGGGGCGGACGAGGCAGCGATCCGTGCGCATCTGGCGGCGCGGCTGGCACATTACAAGCTGCCGCGCCGGATCAGCTTTATTGACGCCATCCCGAAGTCGGCCTCGGGCAAGATCCTGCGGCGGATGCTGCCGGTCTGACGGCTGGTCGAAGCCCTTCGGGTACTCCTCCCAGGGGCTGACAAGCGACCGAAGCGATCAAGGAACTGTCGCGGCAAGAAAAATCTTCGCCGGGGACCAGACCCCCGGCGAAGAGTCAGGCCGAAGCGCTTACGGGGAGACCGCGAGGCGTCGGCGTCGTGCGAAAACGGGTCGTCTTGATCAGCGCATCGGCCAGGCTGTCGCCTCGGCGAAGCGCAAGCAGGTCGGCGCGGGTCAGACCGATGTCGTCCAGCAGGTGATCATCCTCGCGTTCCAGCAGGAACGCGGTCGAGCGGCGCAGCTGCAGAAGGTCGAAGAGGCGGGCGAACATGATGGTCTCCTTTGCTTGAGACCCAGATATAGGCGCCGGTTTGACATTTCACAAACGAATAGGTTTGATGGATGACATAAGTATGACTCATGGGTGGGCCGATGCAGCCGCTGGACAGTGACCTGATGCGCAGCTTCCTTGCAGTGGCGGATGCCGGATCGGTCACAGCGGCGGCGGCGCGGCTTTACCGGACGCAATCGGCGGTCAGTCTTCAGGTGAAGCGGCTGGAGGAAAGCCTGGGCCAACCCCTGTTCGACCGGCAGGCGCGCGGCGTGGTCCTGACCCCGCGCGGCGAGCAGCTGGTACCCTATGCCCGGCGGGTGGTGGCGCTTCTGGACGAGGCGGCGGTGGCGCTGCGGGAAAAGCCCCTTGTCGGGCCGGTGCGGGTGGGCATTCCCGACGAATACTCGGGCACCGTCCTGCCGCGGGTTCTGGCGGCCTTTGACGAGCGACAGGAGGGGGTCCAGGTTTCGGTCCGGGTCGACCATTCCACGGCGCAGATCGCGGCGCTTGAGGCGGACGAGATCGACCTCGCCGTCATATACGACTGGGAATACGTGCAGGAAGGGGAAGTCCTGGGGATCGACCCGACCGTCTGGGTAACCTCGGTGACCCATGCCCAACACCAGCGGCGGCCGGTCCCTGTGGCGGTCTATTTCCAGTCGGTATGGAGCCGCGACTATGTCGAGCTGTCGTTGAACCGGCTGGGGATCGACTGGCGCGTCGCCTGGGCCTGCGACATGGCCGGGGGGGTCAGGGTGGCGGTGACGAACGGGATGGCGATTGCGCCCCTGTCCCGAAGCACGATCCCGACCGGTTGCCGCGAGCTGACGGCCGAGGACGGGTTCCCCATCGTCGACAACGCGCGGGTAGTGCTGCGGCGCAACCCGAGGGGAACCTCTCCGGCGGTCGAGGGGATGGCCGAGATCCTGCGCCAGGCCTTCGCCCCGTTGCGACAGGAGATGAGGCCATGATGCGGGCTGGAATGGTGGGGCCGTTGGGACCAGTCAGTCTGGTGGAGCGGGACGGGATCCTGGTCGGGCTGGAGTGGCGGATGCCGGAAGTGGGCGGCACGAGTGCGCTTCTGGCCGAGGGGCTTGCGCAGTTGGAGGCATATTTCGACGGCAGGCTGCACCGCTTTGACCTGCCGCTGGACTGGGGCACGGGGCTGAACGCCGCAGTGCGCCGCGCCATGACGGCGATCCCCTGGGGCGAGACGCGGACCTATGGCGAGATCGCCAAGGCGGTTCGGGCGCCGGCACAGGCCGTGGGGCAGGCTTGCGGGGCGAACCCGCTGCCGATCCTCATCCCTTGCCACCGGGTCATGGGAACGAATTGGTTCGGTGGCTTCTCGGCGCCGGGCGGGGTCGAGACCAAGGCCGCGCTTCTGCGCCACGAAGGGGCGATTCTGCTATGACGGACAGGATGCGCGCGGCAATCCTGGATCTTGCCCTGCAGCGGGGCCGGGAAAAGTCGCTCTGCCCGTCCGAGGTTGCCAGGGCGCTGGCAACGGACTGGCGGCCCCTGATGCTCGAAGTGCGGCGGGTGGCGGCAGAGATGCCTGAGATCGTGGCCATGCAGAACGGCGCCGAGGTGGGCCCGCGGACCGCGCGTGGACCTATCCGCCTGCGGCTGCGCTGAAGGTTGAGATCAGGGTCGGCGACACCGCCCACCCCGGGCTGGCGCTGATGCTATCGACCGGGTGGGTCTGGACATATGCGGTGGCTTGTCTGATGCCCGTCCTGGGCTTAGGCCTTGCGTGACAGTTTTATGACAGGTGCGCGGTGAGCCTTGGCATCTTCCTGGCCGTCCTGGGCGCGGCCTTCCTCCATGCGCTCTGGAACGCGCTGATCAAGATGGGAACCTCGAAGGTCGGCGGGATGGTGATCCTGTCGGTCGTAGAGGTGCCGATCGGGCTGACTGTCGTGGCCTTTTTCCCCGCCATCGATCCGGTGGCGATCCCCTGGGTGATCGCTGCTGGCTGTACCCACTTCGCCTACAAGTTCTTCCTCACCTATGCCTATGACCGTGGCGACCTGAGCCGGGTCTACCCGATCGCCCGGGGTGCCGCGCCGATGATCGTCGCGGTGTTCGGCGCGGCCTTCCTGGCCGATGCGGTGACGCACCAGGAATACATCGGAATCGCTGTCGTGGCGGCTGGCATCCTTCTGATGGCGCGGGGGGTCTTCACAAGTGGCGAGGACCGAAAGCTGCTGCCCTTCGCCCTTGGCTCGGCTTGCGCCACGGCGACCTATACGCTGATCGACGGGATGGGCGCGCGGGTCTCGGGCTCGCCCGCCGCCTATGTGGCCTGGGTCTTCGTCGCGGATGGGACCATCTTCACCTTGGGGATGCTGGCGTTGCGCGGGTGGAACGTGATCCCGCGCAACTGGCAGGCCTGGCGGATGGGCACCTTTGCCTCGGCCGCAAGCTACGGGGCCTATGCGGTATCGATCTGGGCGATGACCACGGCACCCATCGCCGTGGTGGCCGCGCTGCGCGAGACCTCGATCCTTTTCGCGGTGCTGATCGGCTGGCTGGTCTTCGGCGAGAAGATGACCGGGGAAAAGGCTGTCGCGGCGCTGATCATCGTGACGGGGGTGATGCTGACAAGGCTTTGACCGGACGGCTCGTCCTGCGCCTTCGGCTTCTCCTCGCGAGGCCGGCGAGGCGTGACGAAGCTATCGACGAGCCTTGGTTCACCGCACCCGGCGGATGCCTTCGGGGATGATCTGCTGCACGATCCCGGCCAGCAGAAGGTAGAGTGAGGTCAGCACCAGCAGCCACTTCGCC
This sequence comes from Paracoccaceae bacterium, assembly GCA_027484915.1. Taxonomy (GTDB): domain Bacteria; phylum Pseudomonadota; class Alphaproteobacteria; order Rhodobacterales; family Rhodobacteraceae; genus Tabrizicola. The sequence goes on from JAIXSA010000160.1 coordinate 47,259, forward strand.
ACAGGCCCCTCGTTGAAATCCCACCAGGCAGCCCAGGCAGCCAGGGCAATCCAGGCAACGCAGACCGCAATCGAGATCTCGTACCAGCGGCTGGTGCGGACCGGGTGGATGAACTTGAGGTTGGTGAACATCGTCACGGTCAGCAGGATGACGACCATCAGGATGATCGCCTCGCCCGGCTTTGTGGCGAAAAGCACAAGGACAACCATATTCCAGCAGGCGGGGAAGCCCGCAAAGCTCTTGTCCTTCGTCTTCATCCGCGTATCCGCGAAGTAGATCACCGAGCCGTAGCAGATCACGATGATCGCCAGCCAGCCCGTCCAGCCAGGCAGAAGGCCGGACTGGAAAAGCGCAAAGGCCGGGATGAAGACATAGGTCAGGTAGTCGACGATGAGGTCCATCAGGACCCCGTCATAGGTCGGCCAGTTCTTGTGGACCTCGAACCGGCGCGCGAGCGGTCCGTCGATTCCGTCGACGATCAGCGCCACCACAAGCCAGAGGAACATCAGGCTCCACTCCCCCTTCACCGCGGCAAGCATGGCGAACATGGCGAGCACCGCACCAGTTGCGGTCAGGAGATGGACAGACAGGGCTTTTAGGCGCGGGTTCATGGGAACTTGATGGCGGATTACGGGCAGGCGTGCAACTGGATGGTGCCGCAATCAGGCACGTGGGTGGGCTTTTTCGTAGACTTCCATCAGTCGCGCCGCATCGACGGCGGTGTAGGCCTGCGTGGTGGAAAGCGAGGCGTGGCCGAGAAGTTCCTGGATCGCGCGCAGGTCGCCACCGGCCGACAGAAGGTGGGTGGCAAAGCTGTGCCGCAACGCGTGGGGCGTGGCGGTGGCAGGGAGGCCAAGGCGGAGGCGGGCCCGCTCCATCGCGGCCTGGATCAGCCGGGGGTTCACTGGCCCGCCGCGCGCGCCACGGAAGAGCGGCTCGCCCGGGGTGAGTTCGAAAGGGCTGAGGCGGACATAGTCGGCGACAGCCTGGACTGCAGCGGGGATGACCGGGACGGGACGCGTCTTCCCGCCCTTGCCGGTGATGCGCAGCGTCTGGGGCAGGGGGTGCTCGGCGCCGGTAAGCGAAAGCGCCTCGCCGATCCGCAGGCCCAGGCCATAAAGCAGCGTGGCGATGGCGATGTCGCGGGCGGCGATCCAGTCTTCGCGGGCATCGCTGCCGATCTCGGTCAGAATTTCCCTGGCGCCGTCTTCACTTAGGGGACGCGGGAGCTTGCGGCGGAACTTCGGGCCGCGGGCGGAGAGGACCGTGGTGGCGTCGGTCCCGGTGCGGTCGGCGGCCCAGGCCGTGAAACCCTTGACGGCCGAAAGGGCGCGGGCCAGGGAGCGGGCGGAGAGGCCGCGGTTGCGTTCCTCGGCCATCCAGGCGCGGAGGTCGGTCTGGGTGGTTCGGGCGACAGCGGCGATGCCGTCGGCGCCGCCACGGTGGGCGGACAGGAACTTCAGGTACCGGCTGACGTCGCGGCGGTACGCCTCGACCGTGTTTTGTGCTGCGCCCTCAAGGGCTTGCAGCTGCGCAAGCCACTGCGACAGCCCGGCCCCAAGCGCGGGGGCGAGGAAGGGGTCTAGCCCAGCCACCGGCGCATCGAGCGTTCGAAGACGCCCGCGAAGAACTGAAGGAGATCCGTGCCATGCGTGGACTTGAACTGGGTCGGGTCTTCGGACGCGAAGACCAGCATCGCCGGCAGGCGATTGGGGCCGAGGTCGAGTTTCATCAGGGCTTCGGATTGCAGGTCCTGGGCCCTTTCGCCGTAAAGGTTAACGCCAAGCGCGGTCATCGAGCGCAGCACGATCTGGCGGCCGGGGCCGTTCCGACCGTTGGTCAGATAGTGGCCGACGAACCCCGCCGGGGCCACCTGCAGCACGTCGCCAAGCCGGCGGAGGGTGGGGTCGGTGTCGGGGTCGTCCTGCAGGGTTTCAAGGACGAGGCGGACCACGTCGACCCGCAGGGTCTGGGCGACCTCGGTCGTCAAGGCCTTGATGAAGCTTTCGAAATTCGTCGGCTCCAGCAAGTGCAGCACGGCCCGGTGAACCTGGTTGGTCCCCGCCAGGTTCTCGTAAGCCGCTGCGATCACGGACCTGTGCGTGTCCTCCAGCCGGTCGAGACGGCTCTCCAGCCGCTGCATGGCGATTCCGCGGAGGTCGACGATATTCTCGCCCAGGCTGCGCTCGTTGGCGGCGACGAGGGCGTTCATCACGTCGCGGTCTTCCAGAAGCCGTTCAGGCTCGGCGAGGATCCGGTCGCGGAGGTCGGGTTCGATCATGGCGGGCCAGTTTCCGAAAGGATTACCGCTGACTATAGGCCGAAGCTCACACGGAAGGCGACAGGTTTTCGGCGGCGTCGGCGGGGAATGGGGCAGGGATGCAACAGTCGGTCTTTCCCGCATCTTATTTGCGTCTTCCTTCCGTCTCTACGCGCGCATCGGTCGGCTGGCGTTAACTTTTGGGCGGGAAGCTGGGGGCCGCAAAGGAGTCCGCCATGCCCGACCTTCGGAAACAGACCCCCCGGCAGCGAGCCCAGATGACCTATATGATGGACGTCATGCGGCGTCTGGAATGGGACCTGCACAACACCATCGAACTGACGGGCCGCATCCCCGAGGAGTGGCACCGGATCGCCCAGGCGACGCCCCGACAGGCCAAGGTGAAGGTCAACCTCGCGCTGGAGGCGGATGTGGTGAAGTTCTTCAAGTCGATGGGCGAGGGGTACGGGCCGCGGATCAACGACGTGTTGAAAAGCTACATGCACGCGCGGCTGGCCGGGGTGATCCGGGGGGCCGAGACGCTGGCGCATTACCGGGAGCGGGAGGAGGCTTGGTCTGGGGAGAAGCCAGCCTTTGGGGATGTGGCGTGGGTGACGGGCGGGGAGTGGGAGGACGAGGGGCCGCCAGTGGTGGAGGCCGTCCGGGCGCAGGTGCAGGAGGCCGCACAGAAGGCGGTGGCGGAGGGGGACGAACGGGTGTTTGGGGGGCCGTTGGTGAGGTGAGGGGGGTGTTGCTATAGATTTGTGGTAATGTGCATCCGAATTTGGCGCACTATACACTGATGCGATTTTCTCATTGGTATTTGGTAAACGTGAGCTCTTTAGTGTGAGGTTGCAGATTAGATGTCTATGCCAAGCCCAACCGTTCAGTTGCCTGAGGTACCTGTTTCAGAGTGGAATGCTATCAACACCCGAACTGCTTCAGGTCTTTTTGCTTACCGTCAAATGCAGGCAATTAACCTTTTGGAATTACCTGATTATGGTGGCGGCGACCTCGACGCATCCCAGCGCAGGGAAGCGTTGCGTGACGCGGTGTCCTTGCAAAAGCCACTTGCGGCGCTGGCCCTGTTCCTCGGAGTGGTTGCGCTTGAGGATTTCCTCCGCGACTTGGCCTCAAGGCTAGCAGATACTCCATCGTGTTTGGCCCATTTTCCTGGGTTAGCCAGTTTACGTGCTAGAAAGGTCTCTAAACCGCCTGAAAAGATGTTCATGCGCCTAGATAGCGACCCCGCAGGAGTCGGTGTTCTAGACCCAGAGAGGATCAATGAAGCATTTAAATTGGCATTAGGTCTTGAGCCTATTCCGGCGGCTGAGTTCTGGCATCTTCGTGACTTGGCCTTGCTCAGGCACACTGTTGCACATCATGGAGCGGTTATCCGCAAAGTTGACGTTCCTAGATTTGCGCACTTTATTGTCGCTCCTGGGCGCGTGATCAATCCTCCACCAGAATTCGTTACGGGAGAGTTGACTTACCTATACAAACTGGGGCGACAGATTGAGAATGGAGTTCGCAATGCCATCTTCACTAGTTTAATCAAAGCGGAAGGTGAGGGTTGGTCCAAAAATCCTTCACGAGATATAGTTGAGCTGATTGAGTTATTTGCCTTTTTTGGGCACCTTGAAACGACCAATGTCGTGGTGGGTTACTCTAAGCCAGGGTCGGAACTTAGGCTTAGACAAGAAGCAGAGGCACTTCGAATTCGGACGCTTCTGCTTCAAAAATGCATCTCTGATTTGATAAGTGAGTTCGGCGAGTGAGGCATCTTGGCGCCGCGGAACCCTTGGCCCGGAATCAAGGTGCTTGCGCCGCCGGACCGCGCCCTCCCCACTGCCCGGCCACGGGCCGTTCGTTCTTCGCGGAAATCCTCCACTGGAGGATTTCTTTTCCCTCATCACCCCCCGGGAGGGCGCTTTGGACGTGTCTCGCGCAGAACGGCGGTGGGAGGGGTGGCACCACAAAGTGCTTTGCTCGGTTGGTGGTGCGCCCGGCCGAGGGAGGGCGCGGCCCTGTGTGGGGCGGGGGAGGTGCGCCATGAATGCGCACCCTACGGGAGTCGGGGCAGGCCCCGACTTGCGGGGGGAGCGGTGGTTGGGCCGGTGCCCCCCACCCCCATCCCTTCCCCACAGAGGGGGAGGGGAGGCGCGGGGTGGTTGGGGTTCGGCGTGGTGCGCAATGAATGCGCACCCTACGGGAGTCGGCGTGAACCCTTACAGGATCTTCTGGCCCGTCTTCGCCCAGTCGGCGTTGAACTGGTCGAGGCCCTTGTCGGTCAGCACATGGCTCGCCAGCGCCTTGATGACGTTCGGGGGCGCGGTGACGACGTCGGCTCCGATCAGGGCGCAGTCCTTGACGTGGTTGGCGTTCCGGATCGAGGCGGCAAGGATTTGGGTCTTGAAGTCGTAGTTGTCATAGATCGTGCGGATGTCGCCGATCAGGTCCAGCCCGTCGAGGTTGATGTCGTCCAAGCGGCCAATGAAGGGCGAGATGAAGGTGGCCCCGGCCTTGGCGGCGATCAGCGCCTGGTTGGCCGAGAAGCAGAGGGTGACGTTGACCATGAAGCCCTCACCCGACAGGACCTTGCAGGTCTTGAGGCCGTCCCAGGTCAGCGGGACTTTGACGGCGATATTGGGGGCGATGGCGGCCAGTTTGCGGCCCTCGGCGATCATGTCGTCGGCTTTCAGGGCCACGACTTCGGCCGAGACGGGGCCTTTGACGAAGGAGCAGATTTCCTTGGTGACTTCCAGGATGTTGCGGCCGGATTTCAGGATCAGCGACGGGTTGGTGGTGACGCCGTCGACCATGCCGAGGTCGTGCAGCTCGCGGATGGCGTCGACGTCGGCGGTGTCGATGAAGAATTTCATTTGGGCCTCGTATCGTTTTCGCGCGGGGGGGCGGTTGCGGCGGGTGCCGCGCGGGGGTTGAATGCTCTCGGGCGCGGGTTTAGCGCAAAGGGCGGGTGAGCGAAAGGTTTCAGCTTGGCGGATCGTGTGTATCAGGCGGGCGATCTGGTGGGCGTGCTGACGACGGAGCCGTTGGGACGGGTGCTGGACTATCGCGCGCCGGAGGGGGGCTGCGGGGACGGGGATTTCGTCGAGGTGCCGCTGGGGCCGCGGCGGGTGTTGGGGGTGGTTTGGGGGCCGGGGGTTGGCGGGTGGGACCCGGCCAAGGTGCGGCCCGTGGGGCGGGTGCTGGATGCGCGGCCGATGCGGGGGGAGTTGCGGAGTTTTCTGGGGAAGGCCGCCGATTATACTTTGACGCCGCGGCCTGCGATGCTGCGGCTGGCGACGCGGGCCCCTGGGTTGGGGGAGCCGGCCTCGACGCGGCGGGTGTATCGGTTGGCGGGGGCGGTGCCCAACAGTCTGACCGAGGCGCGGCATCGGGTGGTGGAGGCGCTGCGGGAGTTCCGGGGGGCTCCGGTCACCTTGGGGGAGCTGGTGGAGGCGGCGGCCTGTGGCAGTTCGGTGGTGAAGGGGCTGGTGAAGCTGGGGGTGGTGGCGGAGGAGGATGCTCCCCGCGACACGCCCTATCCTCGGCTGCGCGCGGATGTGGGGATGCGGCTGGCGGGGGAGCAGGTTGCGGCCGGAGATGCGCTGGTCGCCGACGTGGCGCGCGGGGGCTATGCGGCGACGCTCTTGAAGGGGGTGACGGGGTCCGGGAAGACCGAGGTTTATCTGGAGGCGGTGGCGGAGTGTTTGCGGTCGCGTAGGCAGGCGCTGGTGTTGCTGCCGGAGATCGCGCTGACGGCGGAATTTCTGACGCGGGTCGAGGCGCGGTTTGGGGCGAAACCGGCGGAGTGGCATTCGGGCGTCACGATGACGGAACGGCGGCGGCTGTGGCGGATGGTGGCGGAAGGCGGGGCGGAGCTGGTGGTGGGCGCGCGGTCGGCGCTGTTCCTGCCGTTCCAGGACCTCGGCCTGATCGTCGTCGATGAGGAGCACGACACGTCCTACAAGCAGGAGGACGGCGTTCTGTACAACGCCCGCGACATGGCGGTGCTGCGGGCGGCGATTGCGGGGTGTCCGGTGGTGCTGGCCTCTGCCACGCCCAGCCTGGAGACTTGGGCGAATGTCGAGGCGGGGAAGTATCGGCGGCTGGACCTGGGCTCGCGGTTTGGGGCGGCGGAGATGCCGGAGATGCGGGCGATTGATATGCGGGCCGAAAAGCTGCCGGGGGATCGGTGGATATCGGAGACTTTGGCCGGGAAGGTGCGTGCTGTGGTGGCACGGGGGGAGCAGGCGCTGTTGTTCCTGAACCGGCGGGGGTTTGCGCCGGTGACGCTTTGCCGGGCTTGCGGGCATCAGGTGGGCTGCGATCACTGCGACGCGCGGATGGTGGAGCATCGGTTCCAGAAGCGGCTGGTCTGCCACCAATGCGGGGCGACGAAGCCGGTTCCGGTGGCCTGCCCTTCCTGCGGGGTGGAGGGCCGGATGGCGGCCGTCGGGCCGGGGGTGGAGCGGCTGGCGGAGGAGGTCGCGGCGCGGTTTCCGGAGGCGCGGGTGGCGGTGCTGTCGTCGGATTTGTTTGGAAGCGCGCGGGCGCTGAAGGAGAAGATCGCCGAGATTTCGGGCGGGGGCGCGGACATCATCATCGGCACGCAGATCGTGGCCAAGGGGCACAACTTTCCCCTGCTGACGCTGGTGGGGGTGATCGACGCTGATTTGGGCTTGCAGGGGTCCGACCTGCGGGCGGCGGAGCGGACGTTCCAGCTGATGCGCCAGGTCGCGGGCCGCGCGGGGCGGACGGCGGAGCGAAAGGGCGAGGCCTGGCTGCAGACCCACCAGCCGGAGCATCCGGTGATCCGGGCCATTCTTGGTGGGGATGAGGAGGCCTTCTGGCGGGCCGAGGCGGCGGAGCGGCGGGCCTCGGGCGTGCCGCCCTATGGGCGGATGGCGGGGATCATCCTGTCGTCAACCGATGTGGCGCAGGTGTTTGATTTTGGCGGGGAGCTGGCGCGACGCTGTGAGCCGTTGAAGCGGATTGGGGCGGAGGTCTGGGGGCCTGCTCCGGCACCCATCGCACGGGTCCGGGGGCGGCACCGGGTGCGGTTGCTGGTGAAGGCAGAGAAGGGGGCCCCGTTGCAGGCGGCCTTGGCGGAGTGGCTGGCGGGGTTCAAGCTGCCGAGGGATTTGAGGCTCGCGGTGGATATTGATCCGCAGAGTTTTTTGTGAGGGGTGACCACAGTGGAAGGCGCGTGTGCTTGCTCACTTTCAGTAAGTGATTAACCGCGCTTGATTAACATCGACCCTGAGACGAACTGAGTTCTTGCAAATTCATTCGTAACTGGCGAACCTGCCGCCGTTCAGTTAGTGTCTGCGACTAACCACAAGGAGTCGTGAAAGTGACTGATTTTCTTACTAGATCAATCTTCTGTTTTGCAGTCTTGGGTGGGGCATGTTCTGCATCTCAAGGTATTGCTGGTCCTGTAGAAAATGCAATCAGGTCGGCGGAGAACTATCTAATGATGACGGGTTTCTCTCGGGATGGGCTGATTGAGCAGCTCTCTTCTCCATATGGTGACGGTTACAGCGTTTCTGACGCTACTGCTGCAGTTGACAGCCTTTCTGTCGATTGGAATGCGCAGGCTGTGCGTTCTGCAGAACAGTATCTTCAGATGACCGGGTTTTCATGCAGTGGGCTGATTGAACAGCTTTCTTCTGAATACGGCAGCAAATACACCATTGATCAGGCAACATATGGGGCAAAGCAGGCAGGTGCTTGCTGATCTGAAGCAGCAGAGGGCAGCGCCTGACCGCCGGGTGGGCGCAGCGACGTCTGTTTTGGGCGCTTTATGGTGCAACCCCTCCGACCGGAGTTCGGCAGACTGACGGTGCAGAAGCGCCCGTCCGAGGGGGCGGTCGGGCGCTGCCCGGGTCGCTTGTCGCGACTTTTCCGGGCGAAGGGGGACGAACGCCCATGGGTGCTCAAGGAGGTGACGGGGTGGTGCGCCGTGAATGCGCACCCTACGGCTGCTTTGCGATTGTTCCCCGCACAAGCTTTCGCTTTCCCGTCCGGCGCTTCGCCTGTAAGCCCTTGCCCATGCGAATGATGCCCCTTTCCGAAGCCCACACCCTGCCGCGTTGGCGGCGGCCGGAGTCGCTCCTCTTCCTGATGGCCGCCGCGCAGCCGATCAGTTTTGCGACCTGGACGGCGCTGCTCAACAACTTCGTCATCGAGGTGGCGGGGTTCACCGGGCAGGAGATTGGGTGGCTGCATACGGTGCGGGAGGTTCCGGGGCTTCTGGCCGTGGGGGCGATTCTGGTGCTCTTGGTGCTGCGCGAGCAGGTGCTGGCGCTGCTGGCGTTGACGCTGCTGGGTGCTGCGACCGCGTTCACGGCGTGGTTTCCGTCCTACATGGGCATTCTGGTGATGACCCTCCTTTCCTCTATCGGGTTTCACTACTTCGAGACGGCGAACCAGTCGTTGCAGATGCAGTGGATCGAGAAGAAGGACGCGCCGCGCGTGTTGGGGCGGATCGTGGCGGCGGGGGCTGGGGCGTCGCTGCTCGCCTATGGGGCGATTGTCTTGCTGTGGAACCGGCTGGGGCTGGATTACAACACGGTCTACATGGCGGCGGGCGGGCTGACGGTGCTGATCGTGGCGTTTGCGGCGCTGGCCTATCCGCAGTTCCAGGGGCATCACGTGCAGCACCGGCATATGGTGCTGCGGAAGCGCTATTGGCTGTATTACGCGCTACAGATGATGGCGGGGGCGCGGCGGCAGATTTTCGTCGTCTTCGCGGGCTTCATGATGGTCGAGAAGTTCGGGATGCATGTCAGCGAGATGACCGGGCTTCTGCTGGTGAATTACCTGATCAACATGCTGGTGGCGCCGTCGATGGGCCGGGCACTGGGCAAGTATGGCGAGCGGAACGTGATGGGGTTCGAGTATATCGGCCTTACTCTGGTGTTCCTGGCCTATGGCGGGCTTTACTGGTTCGGCTGGGGGATCGTGGTGGCCGGGGGGCTTTATATCCTGGACCAGCTTTTCTTTGCGCTGTCGTTCAGTCTGAAGACCTATTTCCAGAAGATCGGCGATCCGAAGGACATGGCGCCAACCTCGGCGGTGGCCTTCACGATCAACCATATCGCGGCGGTGTTTCTGCCGGCGGCGCTGGGGTACATGTGGGCGAAGTCTCCCGACCAGGTGTTCCTGTTGGGGGCCGGGATGGCGGTGTTCGCGTTCCTGCTGGTCTGCCTGATCCCGCGGCATCCGGGGCCGGGGAACGAGACGGTGTTCTCGCGCGGGGTGCCGGTGGCGGCGGAGTAACCCTGCGGTGAGGCGGGTGTAACGGGCGTTGGGATTTCGGGTCGGGGCGCTATATACCGTCCTGACAATGGAGGTCTTCTGATGTTCTTCACGCGCAAGTCGATGGAAATGGTTCGCCCCGAGGATGCCCTGCCGGGCCGTGCGGAGCCCTTGCCGACAGCGGAGGTGCATTTCCTGTCGGGGATACCGCTGAAGTCTTATGTCCCCGAGGGCATGGAAGAGGCGATGTTCGGGATGGGCTGCTTCTGGGGCGTGGAGCGCAAGTTCTGGCAGACTCGGGGCGTCTGGCTGACGATGGTCGGCTATGCGGGCGGGTACACGCCGAACCCGACGTACAAGGAGACCTGCACTCAGCTGACCGGCCACAACGAGGTGGTGCGGGTGATCTACGACCCAGCGGTGGTGTCGTACGAGGGGCTTCTGAAGGTGTTCTGGGAAGGGCATGACCCGACACAGGGCATGCGGCAGGGCAATGATGTGGGCTCGACCTATCGGTCGGGGATCTACACCTATACGCCTGAGCAGCTGGCGGCCGCGAAGGCCTCGAAAGAGGTCTATTCGGCGGCGCTGAAGGCGGCGGGGATGGGGGGGATCACGACGGAGATCCTTCCGGTGCCGACGTTCTACTTCGCCGAGGACTACCATCAGCAATACCTGGCCAAGAACCCCGGCGGGTATTGTGGGGTGGGCGGCACGGGCGTGACCTGCCCGATCGGGACCGGCGTCCGCGCTTGACCGGGGAAGGGCCGGGGACTATCCGGCCCTGAACTCTGGAGAAAGCCCATGCCCACCTATTCCGCCCTGACCACGCTGCCCGGTGAAGAGGCCGCGCAATCGCTTGCATGTGCGATGGAGCGGATGACGCCGGAGCCTACCGGGGTGGGCGTGTTCGAGATCGAGGACGGTTCGGGCCTGTGGGAGGTCGGGGCCTATTTCCTGGAAGCACCGGATCAGGTGATGCTGGAGGTGCTGGCGACGGCCTTCGGGGCGAAGCCCTTCGCGCTGTCCGAACTGCCCGAGGTCGACTGGGTCGCCCATGTGCGCCGTGAGCTGTCGCCGGTGGAGGCGGGGCGGTTCTTCGTTTTCGGCAGCCACGACGCCGACAAGGTCCCCGCTGGCCGGGTGCCGTTGCAGATCGAGGCGACGGTGGCCTTCGGGACGGGTCACCACGGGACGACGCTGGGCTGCCTGAAGGCCTTCGACCGGCTGCTGAGCGAGGGCTGGCGGCCCGCCAAGGTGGCCGACATCGGCTGCGGGACGGCGGTGCTGGCAATGGCGGCGGCGGCGACGCTTCCCGACGCGCTGGTCATCGCCAGCGACATCGACCGGGTCGCCGTGGACGTCGCCGAGGCGAATGTCGCGATCAACCATCTGGAGGGCCGGATCGAGTGTCTGGAGGCGGCGGGCCTTGATCATGCCCGAATCAAGGCTGCCGGACCCTACGATCTGGTGTTCGCGAACATCCTGAAGGGCCCGCTGATCGAGCTTGCGCCGGCCATCGCGACTCAGCTCGCAACCGGGGGTAGAGCCATCCTGTCGGGTCTTCTATCTGTGCAGGCAGATTCGGTAACGGCCGCCTACGTGGGCTCAGGACTGGTCCTGAACAATCGCGAGGATATCGGGGAATGGTCCACGCTTGTGCTACAAAGACCGGCTGTTCGTGGACAATAGGGCCAGAGATGGGCTGTATGATTAACCGTAGATAAACGTGCCGCAATTTCGCCATATCTGTGCGGCAAAAAACTCTCATGACAGGGCTGCCAACCTGGAGCGTGTACTATGTGGGTTGATCCAAATCTTAACGACTTCTACAGCCGCGTTTCGCGGATCGAGAAATCCCATGCCAAGGGCTATGGCTTCGAAGCCGCCGGGACGTTGGGACGCAAGGGCTCGACCCGGAGCGGTTCGCGCCTTCTGAAACTGGTCAAGCCGCTGGTGCTGGTGCTGGCGGTCGGGACCGGGGTCAAGGGTGTGATCCACTACTATGTCGGTGCCCAGACCTATGAGACCCGCGTTAGCGCGCTGGCAGCCGGTGAGGGGTTTGACCCTGTCGGCGCCTGGCTTATGCAGGCCGACCCGGTGACCCTCTGGGCCTCCGCACAGATGCAGACCCTGCTTCCCCGTTGAACGAAGCTGCTTGATCGAACAATTTTATGAAGAAGGGCCGCATCGATCGATGCGGCCCCATTTCGCGTTTACATGTCCGGCCCCGCGGGGCCGCCGACCTTAGCGGCCGATGAAATCCAGATCACCCCGGCACAGGCCGATATCGTCCAGTTCGCGGTCCGAAAGCTTGGACAGGGCCTTGCGGGTGACGCGCGCATCGTTCCAAGCCGACAAAGCGCCAAAGGCGTTCGTCAGCGCATTGATCGCGCGGTAGGTGGTGATGGCGCCGTAGGGCGCCGGGCGGGTCGTCTCGACAGCGGCCATGGCGTTGATCCTTGTTCTTAAACTGCTCATTTCGGAGGCTTATTCCTCCATGCAGTGCCAGATAGTCTTGCTGCAGGTGCAAAGCAAGGTATGGAAAGGCATGCCCGCCATGCAGGCGCTGCATGACGCATGTCAAAATTTTGTCAAACTTTACAGTCTGTTCTGGCGCGCCGCGTCGGCCCGCGTCGCTTTTCTTAGCCAACCCGTCGTATTCTGCAAGTGCAAAATGAATGGGCGGATCGCTGGGGTCCGCTGGAAAGCCATTGGCGGATGTTCCCTTTTCGTGCTAACCCTTGTGGCAATAAGAGGGACGGGGGCAAGATGCGGGTCATCGGCATCGATCCGGGGCTGCGAAACCTGGGCTGGGGCGTCATCGACGTGGCGGGCTCGCGCCTGAGCCATGTGGCAAACGGTATCTGCCATTCCGACGGAGCCGACGGCGACCTGGCCGTGCGGCTTTTGAGCCTTCATTCGCAATTGACCGAAGTCTTTCGCACCTGGCTGCCGGAAACGGCGGCGGTGGAGCACACTTTCGTCAACAAGGACGCCGTGGCGACGCTGAAGCTGGGTCAGGCGCGGGGAATCGCCCTGCTGGTTCCGGCGCAGTTCGGACTGGCCGTCGGAGAATATGCGCCGAACGCGGTGAAGAAGACGGTGGTGGGCGTGGGGCACGCAGCGAAGGTGCAGATCGACCACATGGTGAAGCTGCAGTTCCCGGGCGTGAAGATCGCCGGGGCCGACGCGGCGGACGCGCTGGCGGTGGCGATCTGCCATGCGCACCACGTGCAATCCTCGGGCCGCTTGGCCGCGGCGTTGAGGGCGGCGGAATGATCGGGCGCATCTCGGGGCGGCTGGACTGGCGCGGGTCGGACCATGTGCTGATCGACGTGCGCGGGGTGGGCTATATCGTTTACGTCAGCGAGCGGACGCTGCGCGCGATGCCCCCGGTGGGCGAGGCGGTGTCGCTTTATACCGATCTTCTGGTGCGCGAGGACCTTTTGCAGCTGTTCGGCTTTCCGACCATGCTGGAGAAGGAGTGGCACAAGCTTCTCATGACCGTGCAGGGCGTGGGCGCGAAGGCGTCGATGGCGATCCTGGGAACCCTGGGGGCCGAGGGCGTGGGCCGCGCGATCACCCTGGGCGATGCCCGTGCGGTGCAGTCGGCGCCGGGCGTGGGGCCGAAGTTGGCGCAGCGGGTGATCCTGGAGCTGAAGGCGAAGGCGCCGGGCGTGATGGCGCAAGGGGTTGGGTTGTCTTCCGCGGCGGGGGCGGAGGATATGGTGATCGAGGAGACCGTGCCCGCCCCGCGCAAGGCGGTGAAGATGGATGAGAGCGCGGCGCGGCGGGCCTCGGCCTCGGCGGACGCGCTGTCGGCGCTGGTGAACCTTGGGTATGGCCAAGGGGATGCGGCGCAGGCGGTGGCGACGGTTGCCGGGGACATGGTTGAGGCAGATGCGGCGGCGCTGATCCGGGCGGCGCTGAAAGTGCTGGCACCGAAATGAGTTCCGATCCGACGCTTCGCCCCGAAAAGTTGCCCGAGGATACCGACAAGGCGCTGCGGCCACAGATGCTGGCCGAGTTCATCGGTCAGGCGGAGGCGCGGGCGAACCTGGCGGTGTTCATCGAAAGCGCCCGGATGCGGGGCGAGGCGATGGACCATACTTTGTTCCACGGCCCCCCCGGTCTGGGGAAGACGACGCTGGCGCAGATCATGGCGCGGGAGTTGGGGGTGGGGTTCCGGATGACCTCCGGCCCCGTGCTGGCGAAACCCGGCGATCTGGCGGCGATCCTGACCAATCTGGAGCCGCGCGATGTGCTGTTCATCGACGAGATTCACCGGCTGTCGCCAGTGGTGGAAGAGGTGCTGTACCCCGCGATGGAGGATTTCGCGCTGGATCTGGTGATCGGCGAGGGGCCGGCGGCGCGGACGGTGCGGATCGAGTTGCAGCCCTTTACGCTGGTGGGGGCGACGACGCGGTTGGGGCTGCTGACGACGCCGCTGCGCGATCGGTTCGGGATTCCGACGCGGTTGCAGTTCTATACCGAGGATGAGCTGGACCTGATCGTGGCGCGCGGGGCGCGGTTGTTGGGCGTGCAGGCCGAGCCGCCGGGCACGCGCGAGATCGCGCGGCGCGCGCGGGGCACGCCCCGCGTGGCGGGGCGGCTGCTCCGGCGGGTGGTGGATTTTGTTCTGGTAGAGGGCGATGGCTGCCTGACCAAGGCGATTGCCGACCGTGCGCTGACGCGGCTTGGGGTGGATCATCTGGGGCTGGATAGCGCGGACCGGCGCTATTTGCTGCTGTTGGCTGAGAATTACGGGGGCGGGCCAGTGGGTGTGGAAACCATTGCCGCAGCGTTGTCGGAAGCACGTGATGCGATTGAAGAGGTGATCGAGCCCTTCCTGTTGCAGCAGGGCCTGATCCAGCGGACGCCGCGTGGGCGGATGCTGGCGGCCAAGGCCTGGCGCCATCTTGGGCTGGACGCGCCGCGCGCGCCGGGGCAAAGCGATTTGTTCGAGGCGTGAGCCGCGCAAAAATTTTCAGGAAAATTTTGCGCGGGGGGCACCAAAAGTTTTCTGGAAAACTTTTGGTGCATCCGCGGGGTGATGGGATGCAGGACGATGGAGTTTGAGATGACCCCGGATCAGGTGCAGGCTTTGTTCACCCGGGCGGACGGGCAGTATCTGTTCGCGCGCTGGGGGCGGCCCATTGTGCCGGTGGTGTTTGGCGTCGAGGAAGCGACGCTATCCGTAGTGAAGGGCGCGCTGGAGGCTGTGGTGGCTTTGGCTGGTCACAAGATGGCCGAGACGGACCCGGAACTGGGCGCGAATCTGATGGTGTTTTTCTTTCGCGACTGGGCGGAATTGCCCGAGGTGCCGAACCTTGACCGGTTGGTGCCGGGGTTGGGAGAGCTGTGCGCGCGGCTGGCGGCGGCGGAGGCGAACCAGTACCGGGTTTTCCGCTTCGATCCAGAGGGCGGTATTCGCGCGGTTTTTGTCTTTGTGCGGATGGATGCGCATCTGGATGCGGTGCCGGCCGAGACTTTGGCATTAAGCCAGGCGGTGCAGTTGATCCTGCTGTGGTCGGACCGGGCCTTTGCCGACTTGTCGCCCTTGGCGCAAGGGGTTGGGGGCGCAGTTATGCTGCGACCTGAAATCGCAGCGGTGATCAGGGCGAGCTATGACCCGGTATTGCCGGTTGCGGCGACGGATGCCGCCCATGCGTTGCGGCTTGCGGCGCGGATCGGGCGGCTGGTCTGAGGGAATGCTGGGCGCGAGCGACGAGCCGTCTGGTGGAATCGCTGACTTTGGGATGCAGGTTTGAATGCTGCGGCGCGTGGCGGTGACGGCGTGCCAGCGCGGGTTGCCAAGGCCCGAGGACGATTTGCCGCAGGCGTTTCGTTGCCGCAGCATCGACGGGATTTCGCGTGTTGGACGGGATGGTTAGCTGCGATTTTGTGAATGTATTTACAAAATATCCCAAAGTTCGTAAACTAATTTACAAAAAATGCGATAGACATCAACGACTTGTTGGCAATTAACTAAACGTCAATTATCATCGCGATGGCGTGATCTTATTGCCTCCGGGAGGGGGGCGGCACGCGGCGCGGCAGTCGGGAGGACAATCCATGGCGGATACCATGCAGGCGCAGGGGGTTTATGCGGCCTCGGACGCGTTCATTGCCAAGGCGCATGTCGATGCGGCGGGCTATGAGCGGATGTATGCGGAATCGGTTTCCGATCCGGCGGCATTCTGGGCCGCGCAGGGCAAGCGGATCGACTGGATCAAGGATTATACGAAGGTAAAGGACACTACGTTCGCGCTGGGTGAGGTGTCAATCAAGTGGTTTGAGGATGGCACGCTGAAC